>DATHIT010000821.1:0-7091 GCA_035489915.1 Pseudonocardia sp.
CACCGACCTCAACCCGACCGACCAGAACCCCGCCGACCAGAACCCGACCGGCCAGGTCCCGACCGGCCAGAACCCGACCGTCCACAGCCCCACCGGCCAGACCGGGACCGGTCCGAACTCACCCGCTACCACCGGCCAGGATGGCGGTGTAGGCCAGGCGCCGACGCACACCGAGCCGGGCACCGGAGTCCACCCGGGCACCGGCACCCCACTAGGCACCGGCACCGGCACCGGCACCGGCACCGGCACCGGCACCGGCACCGGCACCGGCACCGAGCAGGGCACCACCGGCTCCGGCTCCGGCTCCGGCACCACCGGAACCGGCTCCGGCACCCAACCAGGCACCGGCACCGGAACCGGCACGCCGAACTCGCACCCGCCGGCGCCGAGCACCGGCACGCCGACCCACCAGGCACCGGGTCAGCCGACCACCCAGGCCCCCGGCCAAGGCACGACCCCGACCACGCACACCACCGCGCCACACGCCGACCTCGGCGACGGCAGCACCGGCGGCGGTCAGGGTCACGTCCCGGCTCCGCAGCCGGTGACCCCGGGGGCCGCGCACACCGCGCCGCAGGCCGACCTGGGTGGCGGCGGTGGCGGCGGGCAGAGCCACGTCACCGCTCCGCCGCCCGCCGCGCACCCAACGCCACCGCCGGCCACGCACACCGCACCGACCACGCACGCCCCGGCGACCGCATCCAGCGGCCACGCCACGGCGCCGACCACGCACACCACGGCGCCGAGCACGCTGCACAGCGCCCAGCCGGACACCGCGTCGACCACCTCGTCGCACGGTTTGTCCGAGGGGCTGACCACGCAGCCGACCGAGGCACCGACCACGCACGACACCACTCACACCGACTCACACCACGCCGCGCTGCCGCACTGATCGCGGCTAACCCGCGAAGAAAGAGGGGGGCGCGGAGGTGTCCGTCGCTATGCAGTCCACCGAACAGGTAACCAGTGGCGAACTGTTCGGCCTGGTCGATCAGGCACAGCGCCTGGCCAACGCGGCCAGGCGGCCCGACCTGCTCGACCGGCTGGGCCGGGTCCGTGCCCGACTGGCCGGCCGGGAAATGCACATCGTTTTGGTCGGCGCTCCTGGCCAGGGCGTGACCTCGCTGGTTCGGGTGCTCGACCAGATCAGGCAGGACCGGTTGCCGGGGGCGCACCTTGTGGACGCCCCCGGCGGCCGGGGCGCGGACCAGATCCCGGTACCGGACGTGACGACCGCGCACGCGGTTCTGTTCGCCTCCGACGCCAGCCACGAATACGGCCCGCTGGAGCTCGACGCGCTGGCCCGCATCCGGGCCCAGGGCGCTCCGGTCGCCGGGGTAATCACCAAGATCGACCTAAATTCCCAGTGGCCCGAGGTGCAACAGGCCAACCGGGAGCGGCTGCGCGAGGCCAAGCTCGATACCCCGCCCATTCCGCTGCTCCCGGTTTCCTCGGTGCTCAGCGACTCGGGGCGGGAGCGCAACGACGAGTCGCTGACGGTCGCGTCCGGCATACCTCAGCTGGTCGAGTTCCTGCGTGACCGCATGTCGACCCGGGTGGACAGCGGGTTGCGGGACGCGGTCCTTGGCGAGGTGCGCGCCGTTATCGACCAGCTGGGCACCCGGTGGAAGGGCGAGCTGGATCATCTCGGCAGCACCGGCCCCAACCCGATGGAACGCCAGCAGCGCGCGCTGGCCGAGCTGGAACGACGCCAGCAGCTGTCGGTGAACTGGCAGCTCGCCCTCGCCGACGGCGCGACCGAGCTGATGGCGCAGGTCGAACATGACCTGCGCGACCGGCTGCGCACGGTGGTGCGCCTCGCCGAGCGCGACATCGGCAAGAGCGATCCGGTGCCCCGCTGGGAGCAGTTCGACATCTGGGTGCGTGCCCAGGTCGGCGAGAGCGTGCAGGCCAATTTCCAGCTCACCAGAGAGCGGTCCCGGCAGCTCGCCGAACGGGTCGGCGGGCAGTTGGCCGGCAACCCGGACGGACGACCGGCGGGGGTGTCGTTGCCCCATGTGCGGGTCAACAATCCCGACGAGGAGCTGGCCCGGGTCCAGCCGATGGAGCTACCGGACAGCGCGAAGGGCGGCGTGCTGCCGCGACTGATCAACAGTCTTCGTGGGTCCTACGGTGGCGTGCTGATGGTGGGCGTGCTGACCAGCCTCGCCGGCTTGGTGCTGATCAACCCGTGGTCGATCGGGGCCGGCGTGCTCCTCGGGGCGTTCACCTTCTGGGAAGACCGCAAGAACGGCAAGGAGCGCATCAAGGCCGAGGCGAAGCAGGCGGTGTCCAAGCTGATGGATGAGGTGATCTTCCGGGTCGGCGACGACTCTCGGACGCAGCTGCGTCGCGTGCACCGCACCCTGCGGGACCACTTCACCGTGCTCAACGATCAGCGCCTGCGAGCCGCCTCGGACGCGGTGCGAACCGCATCCGAGGCGACCCAGCTGGACGCTCAGCACGATTCCCGGGTTGCCGAGCTGCGGGCCAACCTGGCCGAGCTGGGGCAGCTGCGCAACCGCCTCGCCGCGCCGGTCGGCTGAGCGCGGGCCGATCACGGGCTCAGGCCTGGGCGACCTCGGCACGGGGGCGACGGCCCACCAGCAACCGCGCGGGCGGAATGTTCGCCCAGGTTGTCGTGGTGGCCACGACCTCCTCGAACGAGGCATCGAGCGTGGCTCGGAATGCGCGGGAGCGGGGATTGACCCGGGCCGGCCGGCAGACAATGGTCGCGAACAGCCCATCCGGGGCAAGCACTGAGCACACCTCGGCCAGGATGCGCCGCTGGAGCGCGGGCTCGAAATAGCCCCATGGCAGCGCGCTGATCACCACATCCACCTCGCTGATGCCGACCTCGGCGAGGTGGACCGTGAGCTTTTCGGCGTCGCCGGGCATCCGCTCCGCCCACGGGGCGCGGTGCTCGAGGGTGGCGAGCAACTCGGGGTCGCGTTCGAGGGCGACGTGCCGGGCGCCCGGGCCAAGGCGTGGCCCTATCTCCGCACTGATCGCGCCGGTGCCCGCGCCGAGCTCGAGCACCAACAAGCCAGGCGACGGCGGGACCAACCCGGCCAGCCGCCGCGCCAACACCGGGAAGGTCGGTGCAACGGCGCCGATGGCGGCTTGTTCGGTGATCGCGCGGCGAAGGAATGCCGCCGTGCCCGTGCGGGCCCTCCTCGGGGAGGTCGGGGTGCTCGTCATCGTGTGCTTTCCTTAAACCTTTCTCTGACTGGACCCTCGGCTGCCTATTCATACCCGGCAGGCCAGAGCACGGAACCCTCCGACAGGTGTGACTGTGCCGATACTTGCGCTGCCGGCGGGTTACGCGGCTTTATCCGCGGCGTGTGCAAACTCCGCCGGCTGCCGCGGACCGGCGCGGGTGAGGGCCCAGATACCACCGGCGGTCGCGGCGAGCCCGGCTATCCCGATCGCCGCCCGTCCGGGCGTGAGCAGCAGCGGCTCCCCCAGCAGCGTGACACCAATGATCACGGCGACCACCGGATCAACCAAGATCTGGGTGGCCAGCGGGGCCCCCAGCCCACCATCGCGATACGCCAACTGAGCCAACCCCAGGCCGATCCCGGCACCCAGCACCGCCAACGCCGCGGCCAGCAGAAACGGGGCGGAACCGGTCGCCGCGATCCGGGTCATCCCGGACGCGAACCCGAATGAGGTTGCGGCAGCGGCCGCGCGCACCACCGGTGCACCTCGCCCGGGCAGGCGCGCGGCCAAACCGACCAGGATCAGGATCAGCACGGAGACGGCAATCGCGGCGCAGAGCACGGCCACCACCGACAAACGCGAAGCCGGGGCGTGATGTGGGGCCACCGCGAGGACAGCGGCCAACCCGATCGCCACCGCCGCGGCCGCTCGCCACTCGCCTGGGGTGACCGCCCCGTTGCCCAGGCGCGCGCCCAAAGGCAGCGCCATGACCAGGGTCAGAACCCCAATGGGTTGCACCAAGCTCAGCGGCCCCAGTGCCAACGCGGCGATGTGCAAGCCCGCGCCGGTCACCGAGGCAACGACGGCCAGCCACCACCACGGTCGTCGAATCAGCTGGCGCACCAACGCGGCGCCCTGGACGCCAGGGCCGGACGCCTCCTGTTCCTGCAGGACCGCCGACATTGCATAACAAGCCGTCGAGACGAGCGCCAGCAGCATTGCGAGGCTGACACTGCCAACCCGGACCAGGTGCCCCAGCCCATCCATCAACGCCGTCATGAGCGGGCCAGTGTAACCGAGCCCGACCGCGGCTCCAGCCAGCGCATCACTTTCATCTTCACGCGGTAATTTCGAAAGTTCCTTGACATGTCGAGCTTGGTTGTCGCACGCTTCCTCTCGTCTGAGATCCGGACGAAGGAGTCCGAACGTGGTCGACATGTCAGCATCGACCGCCCGCCGCTCGACGGCGGGCCTCGCGCTCGGCCTGCTCATCCTGTTCGTCGACGGCTACGACATCTTCGTGCTGGGTACCGTCGGGCCCTCACTGCTCGTCTACCAACCGTGGGGCGCCACGCCGGCCACCCTTGGGCTGCTCGGCAGTGTCACCGCGCTCGGTATGCCCATCGGCGCGATCACGGCGGGCTGGGCGGGCGACATCTGGGGTAGGCGGGCCCCGATGACGATCAGCCTCGGGTGGGTCTCGATCTGGATGCTGCTCAGCGCCGTTGCGCCCACCCTCGGGCTGTTCGCCGCGACCCGGCTGGGGACCGGGATCGGGATCGGCGCGCTGGTACCGCTGGTCGTGGCGTTCGTGACCGACTGGGCACCGCAAGCTCGGCGGAGTCTCTTCGTCGGCATCGCCCTGACCGGCGTCGCCTTCGGCGGACTCGCCGCCGCGCTTGTCGGTCGCGCGGTGCTCCCGGGACTGCACTTCCAGTTGCTATTCCTCGCCGGCTCGGTCCCGTTGCTGCTGGTACCCCTGGTTTGGCGGGTGATGCCACGGACCGTCCCCCGGGCCGACACCGAGGCGGCAGCCGACCAGGCGATCGCCGCAAGCACCTCGGGCAACAACGACACACCCAATAAGGCGGCGCAGCTCTTCGCCCCAGGTTTCCGCCGTGCCACGGTGCTGTTCTGGGCGGCGACGTTCCTGGGCCTGGTGCTGGTCTACGGTGCCAGCACCTGGCTGCCGACACTCATGGTCAAGGCGGGTTACGACCTCAGCTCGTCGCTCGAGTTCGCGATCACCTTCAATCTCGGCGCGATCGTCGGAACCGTCGTGGTCACCCTGATCGCCGACCGAGGGTTCCTCAAGCCGATCACCGTGGTGTGCTTCCTGCTCGCCGCCGTCGCGATGTTCACCCTCAGCACTCCACAACCGCGCTGGCTGTTGCTGGCCATGTCGGCACTCGCCGGGCTCGGCGCGCTCGGCACCCAGAACCTGATCAACAGCTACGTCGCCCGCTATCACCCGCCTCAGATCCGCGGCACCGCACTCGGCTTCAGCCTCGGGGTGGGCAGGCTGGGCGCGATCGTCGGACCGAGCTATCTGGCCGTCGTCACCGTCCTGATCACCTTCCCCGACGCCGGCTTCTACGCGTTCATCGTTCCCGCCGTCATCGGCGCCGCCACGATCGCCGCTATCCCGTCCCGAGCGAAAGCCCGGGCCGAGGCGCCAAGCAAGGAGGCAGCGGTATGACGACACCGGACTTGCGCGAGACAGATGTCATCGTCGTCGGCGGTGGTCCGGTCGGGCTGACGCTGGCCCACGAACTCGGCGCCCGCGGAGTTGAGTGTGTGCTGCTGGAGGCACGCGAGGCGCCGAGCAGCGGCTCGCCGCGGTGCAAGCAGGTCAACCCACGGTCGATGGAGATCTTCCGCCGGCTCGGGGTTTCCGACGACATCCGCGCGGCCGCCGGCTTGCCCTTCGGCTGGTCGGACTCCGCGGTGTTCGCCACCAGCCTCACCGGCCACCGCATCGAGCGGTTCGACCAGGTCTTCGCGTTGTCCGACGTCCCATCATCCGACCTGGCCGAGGCCGCGCAGTGGTGCGCCCAGAACCGTCTGGAGGAGGCGCTGCGCCGCACCCTGCACCGCCGTGACGGTGTCACCGCCCTCTGGGGCACCACGGTGACCGACGTCGAACAGGACACCGACGGCGTCACCGCGTTCGCCACCGGCCCCGACGGTGCCGAGTTGCGGATCCGCGGCCGCTACCTTGCCGGAGCGGACGGATCACGCAGCACTGTCCGGCGCCGGCTCGGGATTGAGCTGTCCGGGCGCAGCCACGAGATCCAGAATCTGCAAACGATCTTCCGTGCGCCCGGGCTCGGCGCGGCTCACCAGCTCGGCAGGGCGGTGCAGTACTGGATCGTCAACGAGCAGGTCAACGGCTTGATGGGCATGCTGGACAGTGCGGACACCTGGTGGGCGATCATCCTGGGCGCCCCCGCCGACCCGTCCCCTCGGTGGCTGCGGGATGCGCTCACCACCATGATCGGCGCCCAGCAGCCGCTGGAGGTGCTGGCCCGCGACCCGTGGACCGCCCGCATGCTCGTCGCCGATGACTACCGGGCCGGACGCTGCTTCCTGCTCGGCGACGCCGCGCACCTCAATCCGCCGTGGGGCGGCTTCGGTGCCAATACCGGTGTTGGCGATGCCGCCGACCTGGGTTGGAAGCTCGCGGCCGAGGTCGCCGGCTGGGCCGGAGCCAACCTGCTGGACTCCTACCAGGCCGAACGCCGCCCGATGGCCCTGCGCACCATCGCCGAAGCCGAGCGGAACATGCAGGTGCTGACCGGGGAGCTCACCCGACCCGAGCTCGACGACGACGGCCCTGCTGGCGAACGGGCCCGGGCCGAGGCGGCCGCCGCGATCCGGCGGACGAAGACCTCGGAGCTCTACACGCTCGGCTTCGTGCTCGGAGCCAGCTACCGCGGATCACCCATCGTCGTCGACGACGACGGGCCCTCGGCAGCGTCCACCACCTCGCACTACCGCCCCTCCGCAGCCCCTGGCTCCCGCCTCCCCCACCTGTGGCTGGGCCCCGGTCGATCGCTGTACGACGAGCTCGGCGCCGGATTCACCCTGCTCGAGCTCGGGGCACCGGCCGATCCGGAATGGGACAGCGCGGCCGATAAACGAGACGT
>DATHIT010000822.1:0-9623 GCA_035489915.1 Pseudonocardia sp.
TTCCTGGTCGGCCTGGCGCTCGGCCAGCTGGTCATCGGGCCGCTCTCGGACGGCTGGGGTCGCCGGGGATTGCTGTTGGCCGGGACGGCGGTATGCGTGGTGGCCACGCTCATCTGCGCGCTCGCGCCCAATGTGTGGGTGCTGATCGGCGCGCGATTCGTGATGGGGTTCTCCGGCGGGGCCGGTGTGGTGCTCAGCCGAGCGGTGGTTGCCGACCGCACCTCGGGGCCGAGGGCGGCCCGGCTGTTCTCGGTGATGATGGCCATCCAGGGCATCGCGCCGGTGGTCGCGCCACTGCTCGGCGGCACCCTGGCCGGCCTGGTCGGCTGGCGAGGGATCTTCTGGGTGCTGACCGGGCTGACCGGGGTGATGTTCATCGGGGTCCTGGCGACCATCCCTGAGTCGCTTCCGGCCGAGCGGCGCAGCGGTGGCGGGTTGGCGCCGATGGTGCGGGACGTGGTCTCGGCGCTGCGCCGGCGCCGGTACGTGGGCTACTCGCTGGCGTTTGCGCTGGGCTTCGCCGCCCTGTTCGCCTACATCTCCGGCTCGCCGTTTGTCCTACAGGGCACGCTCGGACTTACCCGGACGCAGTACACAGTCGCCTTCGCGATCAACGCCGTCGGGCTGGCGACGGCCAGCGCCGCGAACGCTCAGCTGGTCGACCGGTTCACGCCACGCCGGCTGCTGCTGCTCGGGGTGTCCGCGCTGGTGGTCTGCTCGGGTCTGTTGATCGTCGTGACGCTCTCCGGCACCCCGCGCTGGCCGACCCTGGTGCTGCTGTTCGCCGCCGTGCTCAGCGCGGGCTTTGTGCTGGGCAACGGCTCGGCACTGGCCATCGGGGAGGTGCCGGAAATGGCGGGGACCGGTTCCGCGCTGCTCGGCGCCCTGCAGTTCGGGCTCGGTGCCGTGGTGTCACCGCTGGTCGGCTCCAGCGCGGTGACCATGGCGGTGCTGATGCTGCTCGCCGCGACGCTGGCCACCGGGTCGTTCCTACTGGTTGCCAGGGGCGGCGAACGACAGCCGGCGACCAGTTGAGCCCGTGCGCGGACCGCGTTCGGCCAAGACGTCCGCCCAACAGGCCCGCGAGTCGGCGCTCTCAGCACACTGAGTCGGCGCTCTCAGCACACCCGCGGTGAGCTACCAGGCCCCGGTGAGCAGCGAGCTCATCACCGCGGCCCGCGGAGCCTGAGCACCTCGCGCAGCGGCCGGGGCACGATGCCGCGCTCGGCCAGCACCCGGCGGGTCTGACGGCGGCTGACCAGCACGCCGACCAGGGCGATCGCCCAGAACGGATACTGCAGCAGCCAGGCCACCCGGAACGCGGCGAAGCTGAACCCACCCAGCGCGTCCAGCACCACGCCCATCAACACCAGCAGGCACAGGGTGGCGGCGAACCCGCCCATGTTGACCATGCTCTGAGCCACCCCGAGGCTGGCGCGGGGGTTGAAGGTGCGGGCGATGTCAAAGCCGACCACGGATCCCGGGCCGCCGCAGGCCAGCATCACCACCAGCACCACGAGCAGCCACCGGGGCGCCGGGCCGGGCAGCGTGAGCACCACGGTCCACACCGTGGCCGTGCCGGCGCACACCCCGAGCAGCAGCCAGGACCGGCGCAAGGGATGGCGAATGGTGAGCACGCCCATGACCGGGCCGACCGCGATCGTGCACAGCACGAACAGGCTGAGCAGCCCGCTGGCCCCCTCCGGGGACATCCGCTGTGCGGTGACCAGGTAGGGCACCCCCCAGAGCAGGGAGAACACCATCATCGGGAACTGGGTGGCCATGTGCCCGAAGAAGCCGAGCCGGGTGCCCGGCCGTCGCCACACCCGGCCCAGCTGACGGAGGATCTCCCCGGGCGAGGCGGACGGTGCCGGCGTCTGGCCGGATACCGGACCGTTGCGCAGCAGAGCGAGCGCCAGCACCGTGCCGACCAGGCACAGGGCCGCCGCCGAGCTGTACGCCGCTGTCCAGCCGAAGCGGTGCAACACGGCCAGGAACGGCACCGCCGAGAGGAGCTGTCCGAGCTGGCCGAGGATGGTGGTCAGCTGGGTGACCACCGGCACCCGCCTGGCCGGGAACCAGCGCGGCAGCAGGGCGAGCACCGCGACGAACATCAGCGCGTCGCCCGCGCCCACCAGCACCCTGGCCAGCATCGCAGGCGCCACGTCGGTGGTCGCCGCGAGCAGCAGCTGTCCGACGGAGGCGACCCCGCCGCTGACCACGACCACCGCCCTGGCACCCCACCGGTCCACCAGCACCCCGGCCGGGATCTGCATCACCAGGTAGACGGTCAGCTGCACGAACACGAAGCCGGACAGGGCCGCCGGGGAGATCTCGAAGCGGGCGGCCGCGTCCAACCCGGAAAACCCGAACGTGGTCCGCTGCATGACCAGCAGCGCGTAGCCCAGGATGCCTACCGCCCACACCAGGTAGGACCGTGGGGTGGGCAGCGCGAGCTCGGCGGGGTCGGTCTCGCGGGCAGTCACCGAGTCCACCGTCTCAGCAATGTTGAGCTTTGGACAAGCCGTCGCTCCCGCCCAGTGGGATTGGACGGCCAGAACTGATCCGCTGGGCGGAAGGGGCTCGCGGGCGGGGTACGACCGCGGTTGTCTGGCGAACGAGACCCGCTACGACCTCGGAGGCACCACGCATGATCACCGGAACGACCACCTTGATCGGGCACCTGGGTTATCCCACCTTCACCTTCAAGGCTCCGATGATCTTGAACCCGTGGTTCGAGAAGCAGGACATCGATGCGGTGGTGGTGCCCATGGGCGTGCAGGCGGACTCGTACCCGGAGTTCTTCCGCTCCCTGTTCCGGCTGCGCAACATTCGCGGCGCGGTGGTCACCATGCCGCACAAGGTGACCACCCTCGGCCTGGTCGACGAGCTGAGCCCGGTCGCGGCGGTGGCCGGCGCGGTGAACGCCGTGGTGCTCCGGGAAGACGGCACGTTGCTGGGGGACCAGTTCGACGGCGCCGGGTTCGTCCGGGGCATCCAGCGGAAGGGTTTCCAACCGGGCGGGTCGCGGGCGCTGGTGGTGGGCAACGGTGGGGTCGGCTCAGCGATCGCCGCGTCTCTGGCGGCGGCCGGAGTCGCTGCCCTCGGGCTGTACGACCCGGACGCCCGGGCATCGGCGGCGCTGGAAACCAGGCTCGCCGGGCACTTCCCGGGCTTGCGCATCAGCACCGGCGGAAACGACCCGGACGGCTACCAACTGGTGGTGAACGCGACGCCGCTGGGCATGGTGGACGGCGATCCGCTGCCGGTGGATGTCGGCCGGATCGGCCCGGAAACCTTCGTCGGGGAGGTGGTGATGAGCCAGGAGATCACCCCGTTCCTGCGCGCCGCGCTGGCCCGGGGCTGCTCGGTCCAGGTGGGCACCGACATGCTGTTCGAGATGATCCCGGCCTTTCTGGAGGCCTTCGGCTTCGGCACCGCCACCCCGGAGGAACTGCGCGCGGTGGCCCGGATCCCGGGAGCGCGGGCGGCCGATTGAGCCGGGATGCCATCCAGCGGAACCCCACGGGTCGCGGTTGACCTCCGGTTATCCATGGAACAGCCGTTGGCGCTAAGCCCCGTAGGCGCATGATCAGCAGGTTGCGCTGCTGGTGCAGTCGAACCGGGGCTCCGCCGGCACAGTCAGGCGTTGTCCGCCGGAGCGGTACTGAACATCTCGACGAGCCGGTCGACCGCATTCTCGCTGAAGCAGAGTTCGAGGCCTTCGACGGATTCTTGTGCCTTGGCGGCGCTGCGCGGGAAGAGCGCGTCCTCGTAAGCGGTGAGGGCCTGCTCGATCTCGCCGGGGTGCTCGGCGATCTCCTGGCCGAGGAGCGCTCCGTCGAGCATGGCGAGGTTGGCTCCTTCTCCCGCGAACGGCGACATCAGGTGGGCGGCGTCGCCCAGCAGCGTCACGCCCGGGGCGCGCTCCCAGCGGTGGCCGACCGGCAGCGCGTTGACCTTTCGCGGCACCAGTCGACCGTCGGCGTTGGCCACCAGCTCCGTCAAGCTCTCGTCCCAGTCTTCGAACTCTGCGAGCACCCTTGCCTTCGAGGCCTCGATGTCGTTGAAGTCGATCGTGTCGAGCCAGTCCGCGGGGGCTCGAAGTGCGGTGTAGATATGCAGTTTGCCGCTGGTCGTGCGGTGGGCGAGGAAGCCCCTGCCGCCCTCGAGCGCGAAGAGCGTTCCGTTGCCGACCACGGCGGCCTCCTTCGGGTGGTGGGCATCGGCGTCGAGCAGGTCGGCCTCTACGAATGAGATTCCGGTGTAGGTCGGCCAGGCGTCGGAGACCAACGGGCGAATCCGGGACCAGGCGCCGTCGGCGCCGACGAGCAGGTCGGTGGTGAGGGTGGCGCCGTCGGCGAAGGTGACTTCGTGCCGGCCGCCGCCGAGCGGTGTGGCAGCAGTGACCTGGCGTCCCCAGCGCACGGTGCCCTCGGGCAGCGAATCGAGCAGCAGGTCGCGCAGCTGTCCGCGGTCGACCTCGGGGCGGTCGCCGGTGCCGTCGTCGACCCGCTCCCAGCGCATGGCGGCGTCCTTGTCCAGGACCCGTTCGCTTTCCCCGCCCGGATGCACCAGTGCGCCGAAGCCGTCGATCAGCCCGGCGTGGCGCAGCGCCACCTGGCCGTTTTCGGTGTGGATGTCGAGCATGCCGCCCTGGGTGCGGGCGTAGCGGTCGGTCTCGAGATCGAAGACGGCGGCCTCGATGCCGTGCACGTGCAGGACGCGCGCGAGGGTGAGGCCTCCGAGTCCGGCGCCGACGATGAGGATGGGGTGGTGGGTGTTCATGGTGGTCTCCTTCATGCTCTGCGGTCCCGGGCCGACGCTTGGCTGTCCGTCATGTGCCTGGGGTGTTCCGGTTCTCACGAGGTGGCGGCGGCCGTTTCCTTCTCGGTGTCCTGGTTCGGGGCGGGCCTGCCGCGCAGTGGTGTCTCCTTGATGAACACGGCGGCGAGGAAGGCTGCCGAGGCGCACAGCGCGCCGACCAGGAAGATCTGCTGGGTGCCGTGGGCGACCGCGTGCAGATAGGCGTCCTTGGCCTGTGCGGACATGCCCGCCACGGTCGTGGAGCCGGCAGCCCCGCTCTCGCCGACCGATGCGTTGCCGAGGCTGGTGCCAGCCAGGGCCCGGGTGAGCAGGGAGCCGAAGATCGCCACACCCACCGAGCCGCCGAGCGTGCGGAACAGGGCCGCGGCGCCCGAGGCGGCACCCATGTCCTTGAGCTCCACAGCGTTCTGGGCGATGGTGTTGGCCATCTGGATGGTGAACCCGACACCGATACCGACCAGAACCATGAAGGCGCTCGTGGTGAGGCGCGAGGTCGTGGTACCCATGGTTGAGAGCAGCCCCATGCCGACGGCGAGCGAGGCGGAACCGACCACCGGGAAGAGCTTGTACCTGCCGGTCTTCGACATCACCCTGCCCGCGATCAGGGACGCGACAACCGAGCCGATCATCAGCGGCAGTAGCAGCACCCCGGAGTTGGCCGCCGAGGCGCCCTGCACGGTCTGCTGGTAGAGCGGCAGGTAGAGCGTGGCGCCGAACATCGAGACACCGGCGACGGCCAGCAGCACGGCGGAGATCGGGAAGTTGCGGTGCCCGGTGAAAATCCGCGGCGGCATCAGCGGCTCGGCGGCGCGCCGCTCGGCGGCGACGAACGCCGCGAGAAGCACCACGAAGAGTCCGGCGAGCCCGAGGATCTGCCACGAGCCCCAGGTGTAGGTGCTCCCAGCCCAGGTCGCGGCCAGCACGAGGACGGTGATCGCGGAGGTCATCAGCGTGATGCCGAGCCAGTCGATCACGACCTTGCCGCGCCGGGAAACGGCCGGAAGGTGGAGCATCAGCGCGCACCAGACGAGGCACACCAGGCCGATGGGGATGTTGATGTAGAACGCCCAGCGCCAGCCGAGGTGCGTGGTGACGAAACCACCGACCAGCGGGCCGCCGACGCTGCCGATCGTCTGGATGATCGCCACCAGGCCCTGGTACCTGCCGCGCTCGCGCGGCGGGAGCAGGACACCGATCAGCGCGAACGCTCCGGCCATCAGGCCACCGGCCCCGATGCCCTGCAGGGCTCGGAAGCCGAGCAGCTCGCCCATGGACGAGGCCTGACCCGACAGGGCAGAGCCGACCATGAACACCACGACCGAGCCCAGGAAGAGGAACTTCCGGTTGTACAGGTCGCCGAACTTTCCCCAGATCGGGATCGAGCACGCGCTGGTGAGGGTGTAGGCGGTCACCACCCAGGAGATGTGGTCCAGCCCGCCGATCTCGCCGACGATCGTTGGCATCGCTGTGCCGACTATCAGGCCGTCGAGCTGGCTGAGCAGCATGGCCAACAGGACGCCGAGCATGACCCAGCGGATGTTCTTCGGCACGGCGGCTATTTCCTCGCCGCCGCTCGCGGTGGAAGCGGACATGGCGCAACTCCTTTCGAGGGGACCGCCAACAGTATAACGAACATGTTCGTAAAGAACAGGATCGTAGCGAATTTGATCGTCGCGAGTGGAGTGTGTTGGGGTCGGGCGTGGGCTAAGGCCCCAGGTCCGAGGCGTGTTTCGGCGGCTCTTCGAGTGCCGGTGGGGCGGACTGGCTCGGCAGCGGCGTGTTCGCGATGCCGCACAGCAGCGCCTGCATGGCCCACTTGAAGCGCCGCGGACCGGGACCCATGAAGATCAGTTCACGGAGTTCGCGGGTCGGTGCTCAAGGCGTGGGGGTGTGCTGCATGCCGTCGAGCAGCACCCGGATGGCCCACGCGCGCCGCTGCGGCGGCGCGCCGGACAGCAGTTGCGCGCCGAGCGCGGCCACCCGGGGGGTACTGGCCGGCGAGGCCTCCTCCAGCGCGGCGGCCAGCGAATCCCACTCCTGGCCCGAGCCGGGCTCCTCCTCGTGTGCGCCGTGCTCGACCACGCTCGCGGTGGCCATCAGCAGGAGGATGTCGACTCCCCAGGCGGCCTGCGCGTCCGGGACCCCACCCTCGCCGAGCAGCGCCAGCAACGCCTCGAGGAGGTTCAGGTAGTTCGGGCCCGAAGGACGCGCGACGAGCGCCGAGCGGGCCAGGCCCGGATTCTCGTCGAGCACGCGACTGTAGGAGCCGAGCACGGCATCCACTTGCTCACGCCAGTCACCGGACGCGGCGGCCGGCGTGAGGTCGACCTCGCCCAGCATCTCCTCCAGGATGGCCGCGTGCAGCTCCGCGGTGTTGGCCACGTACACGTACAGGGAAGCCGGGCCGGTGTCGAGCTCTGTCGCCAGACGGCGCATCGTGACGCGCGAGAGCCCCTCGGCGCGCATCACACGCACCGCGGTCTCGATGATCCACTCCCTGGTCAGCGCTGGCTTGGCCGGACGATCCCGACGGCTGACCGGCTGGCGACGTGCACTCATGCCCGAAAACTATCGAATGTGTTCGTTGCGAACAAGTTCGCGCGGTTCGGCGCAGGGGCCCGGAAACCAGCTTCGTCAGGTCCTGGCCCGGCTGGTGCCACATGTTCGCGAGCGTCAGCACCGAGGCGGGGATCTGTGTGGCGGGGCGCTCACCGGTCGCCGTGCCGCGTCCGCTTCAGTCCTCCTCTTCGGCGTCGTCCTCGGCCGGCGCCCCAGGGTCGCGCAGCCTCCGGAGATCGGTCGGCTCCAGGATGGTCGAGCACTCGCGCGCGGGTGGAGATTCCGGCCAGCGGGCACCGGGTCAGTCGTCGGCAAGGTCGGTCAGCTCGGTGATCGTGTCCATCACCGCGGCCACTACGCCACGGGTCAGCGGCTGGCGGGCCGCCCAGGTGCGCAGCGCGACCTCCGGCTCCACCAGCCGGCTCCACGGCCAGGCCGGCAGCAGCCGGGCGGCGCTGGGCTCGGTGAGCACCACCGCGTCGGCGTTGCTGGCGTCCGCGCAGATCAGCGCGTTCTCCACGAACCGGGCGAACCGCCAGCGCGGGGTGATTCCGGCCTGGTGGGTGGCGGCGATCATGCGGTCGTGCTCGGCGGGTACCTGGTCTCTGCGGTGCGCCAGCACCCGCACGTCGTCCAGGTCGGCGACCGAGCAGGTGATCCGCCCGGCGAGCGGGTGGCCGGGCCGCACGGCCACCCGGCACCACTCGATGAGAGTCTCGGCGGAGGTACTCGGGCAGACGTCACGGAGCGGGGTCAGTCGCCGAGCCTTACTCGAATTCGTCATGCGGTCCGCTGACTCGGCAGCTTATGGTAACTGTCGCTATATTCGAGACCGGTAAGGTTCATTAGGGCGTACATGATTTCATCGGTTACGGCCCGACGGATTGCCGGGGAGGATTCCATTCCTTCATAGCGAGAGAAGTCGAGCGGTGTCCCGAAAGTTGCCTCGAGCTTCGCCAGTCGTGGGATTCGTTTGCTGCCTGGTTGCAGGTTCTCGGTGCCCGTAAGCGCGACGGGGACCACTGCTGCACCCGTTGACAGGGCTAGCGTGGCGACGCCAGTGTGGCCGCGATGAAGGCGACCGTCGCGGGAGCGGGTCCCTTCAGGATAGATCGCGAACACGCCCTGGGCAGCAAGAACTCTCCTCCCGGCTTCAAGTGCGGCAAGTCCGGCCCGCGCGTTTCCACGGTCGACCGGAACGTAGCCCAGTCCGCCAAGGGAGTGGGCCATGAGCCAGCCCTTGAGTCCACGCCCAGTAAAGTATTCGGATTTCCCAAGGAAGCGGACCGCTCGCGGCGTTATCAAGGCAACGACTGCAGTATCAAGGGCAGCCCGATGATTGAGTGCAAGGATTACTGCGCCCTGGCGGGGCACATTCTCGATTCCCCGCACGACCGGTCGGTAAAGTGCTCGAGCGATCGGGCCCAGCACGAAACGTACCCAAAACTGCACCAAGGTCGGCTCTCCGCTGCTCAGGCCTAGAGGGGACAGCACTAACGTAGCGGGCCATCGCTGGTCCGTGCCAACGTCACGTGCTGGCTCTGACTCGCCATCACGACGCTGTTGATCGAAGCGCCGTCGCTGACGGGGTTTGATCAAGTCCCAGTGGTGTTCATCTGCGTGATCAGTTCGCGGTTCGCGGCGCGGGCCGCGGCGAGTTCTTCGCCGCGTTCCTCGAGCTGTCGAGTCAGTTCGATGAGGTGCTGCTCCAGCCCACCGGGTGAGCACCCAGCTCGTCGGTCAGCACCGTCCAGTACTGGCCGCCTGAGGGCATCCGTACTCGAAACGCTCGCACTCTGGTACCGCTGCTACTTCTTGATCAACAACAAGGAGCCACAGAACTACCCCCAGAGAACCGTCGCAGAACCCACCCCAGCCAGTCCCAGCGCAACATCACGCAGCAGGCTGACGCCCCCCAGAGAATTGCACCCCGCCCGCGGTATGCGAAGTGTGCCTTGGGTATGCGAGGTGGCGGCGGTCGGGCTCAGTGGACGGAGAGCGCGGCGGCCAGGGTGTCGGCGGCGATGTTCGCCCCGCAGGAGACGATGGCCACCCGCTGGCCGTGGAGCTCGTCTCGCCGGGCCAGCGCGGCCGCAACCGCCACCGCCGCCGCGCCCTCGATGAGCTGGTGTTCGGTGTCGATGATCAGGCGCAGTGCGGCTCGGATCGCCGGCTCGTCGACCAGTACCCACTCGTCGACCAGCTCCCGGCACAGCTCGAGGGTTACCGCGCCGTCC
>DATHIT010000823.1:0-7023 GCA_035489915.1 Pseudonocardia sp.
GCCTGGGCGTTCGAGTTTTTCTGGGACGGGGTGCGCGCGATCGCTTACCTGCGCCCCGGTCGCGCCCAGCTGGTCAGCGGCTCCGAGCGGACGATCACCCGGAGTTATCCCGAGCTGGCGGCGCTCTCCGCGCTGGCCGACGCCTACGGCCCACTGGTGCTGGACGGCAAGATCATCGCGCTGGATCAGTTCGGCCGGCCCAGCGTGCTGCCGCTGCGCCAGCGGATGAACAGCGCTCGCCCCTCCGCGGCGCTGCTGCGCCGGGCGCCGGTGTACTTCTACGCGGCCGACGTGCTTTATGCGCACGGCCAGTCCACCATGGAGCTGCCCTACCAGCGGCGCCGCGAGTTGCTCGGCGAGCTGGATATCACCGGGCTGCCCGCCGAGCTGCCACCGTACTTCCTGGACACCGACGGGCAGACCGTGCTGCATGCGGCCGAGCGGCACGGCCTGGCCGGTGTGGTGGCCAAGCGGCTGGACTCCCGGTATCAGCCCGGCCGGCGGTCCCGGGCCTGGGTGGAGACGCTGCCCCGGCACACCCAGCGGGTGGTGATCGGCGGCTGGCAAACCGGTGGTCGAGCCGGGGCCGAGCGGCTCGGCGCTGGGCAGAACGGCGCTGGGCGCAACGGCGCCGAGCCGGCCGAGCCCGAGGGCAGCCGGGTGGGGGCGCTGCTGGTCGGCGTGCCGGGCTCGGCCGGGCTGCGTTACGTCGGGCGGATCACCGTCGGGTTGGACGGCCGGGCTCGCCGGGAACTGGCCGGCCGGCTGGACGAGCTGGACCGGTCGGACTGCCCGTTCACCGAGCCGCCTGAGGGTGTCCGGGGCGCCCGCTGGCTCTCCCCGAAGCTGGTCGGCGAGATCTCCTACCGCCGCTGGGAAACCGACGGCCAGCTCCGGCACGCCAGCTGGCTGGGCCTGTGCCCGGGCGCGCACCCGGCCAGCGTGCGCGGCCCGGTGGTGCTCACCACCGCTCCCGAGGCGCTGCCACCGGCCCCACCCGCCGATCGCCCGCCGACCCCGGTGGCCGAGCTGACCGCGCTGGACGAGGCCGTCCGGTTGGCCCAGGCGGAGGTGCGGGCGCTGCGCGCGCAGATCTCCCCGCACTTCGTCTACAACGCGTTGACCACCATCGCCTCCTACGTGCGCACCGATCCGTCCAGGGCTCGGGAGCTGCTGCTGGAGTTCGCCGAGTACACCCGCTACTCGTTCCGCGCCGGCGGGGAAGCCACCACGCTGGGCGCCGAGCTGGCGAACGCGGAGCGGTACCTGGCCCTGGAGCGGGCCCGATTCGGCGACCGGCTGCGGGTCAAGCGCGACGTGGCGGCCGAGCTGCGGGACGTGGCGCTGCCCTTCCTCACCGTGCAGTCGCTGGTGGAGAACGCGGTGCGGCACGGCATCGAGGGCACGCCGAGGGGCGGCACGGTGACCATCACGGCGGTCCCGATGGGCGGGGAGTGTGTGCTCACCGTGGCCGACGATGGGCTGGGCATGGATCCGGGCCGGCTCACCGACGCGGTGGCCGATGTGCGCGAACGGTTGCGGGCCACACCCGGCCCGGCCGCCGCGCTGGAGGTGGACACCGCGCCCGAGTCAGGGACCACGATCACCCTGCGGGTACCCCTGCCGCCGGGCAGACTGGGGCCGTGATCTATGAACTCCGGGAGTACGTCTCGGTCCCTGGCCGCATGCCGGCACTGGTCAAACGCTTCAACGAGCACACCTTGCGCATCTTCGCCAAGCACGACATGGAGTTGACCTTCATCTCGCTCACCGGGCTTGGCGACAATTCCAACAACGAGCTGGTCTACGTGCTGCGCTTCGACGATTACGGCGACATGGAGCGCAAGTGGGCCGCGTTCCAGGCGGATCCCGAGTGGCAGCAAGCCCGGGCGGCCAGCGAGGAAGACGGGCCGATCGTGGCCCAGCTCCGGCGCCGGGTGCTCAACCCGACCCCCTTCGAGAGCCGGTGAGTACGCACACCGAGGCGCACCGCTGGGTGGCCCTCGAGGGCGTGGAGAACGTCCGTGATCTCGGTGGCCTGCCGTTGCGTGGCGGCGGTCAGACCCGGTTCGGCCAGTTGCTGCGGGCCGCCCGGCTGCACGAGATGACCGATGCCGACGTGAGCTTCCTCACCCAGGAGTACGGGCTGCGTACGGTGATCGACCTGCGTTCGCCGGGTGAGGTGGAGCGGGACGGGCCGACGCCGCTGGAGCAGGCCGGGGTGCGCACTGTGCATCTGACCGTGCTGCCCGAGGGTCAGCGGCCGATTCCCCGGGACGACGAGGACCCGAAGCTGTTCAACTATCGGGGCTACCTCGCGCACCGTCCGGAGAACGTGATGGCCGCGGTGCGCCTGCTCACCGAGCCGGATGCCGGCCCCGCGTTGGTGCACTGCGCCGCGGGGAAGGACCGCACCGGGGTGTTCTGCGCGCTGATCGAGGACGCCGTCGGGGTGCACCGGGACGCGGTGGTGGCCGACTACGCGATGTCCAACGAGCGGCTGATGGCGGTGCTGCGCCGCGGCGTGGGCGCCGAGTACGAGATCGATCCGGCCGACATCGAGCTGTACCGCTGCCCGCCGGAGGTGATGGTGGCGCTGCTGGGTGACCTGGACGCGATCGGCGCGGCCGAGGGCTGGCTGCGTGAGCGCGGGCTGGCCGACGACGAGCTGGACCGGCTGCGGGCCCGGTTCGTCGGCTGACTCCAGCGGACAAGTTACCGACGAGTATGCGAAGCTGACGAGGGACCCGTCCGGGACCGCGGGGAGGCTGTCACATGGACCTGACCTACACCGCTGACGAAGAGCGGTTCCGGGAGGAGCTGCGCGGCTGGTTGCGGTCGCACATCCCGGACGAGTGGGCCCGCCCGGGGTTCTGGAGCTCGCTGCCCTCCGAGGAGAGCTTCCAGCTGCGCCGGGGCTGGGAGCGGGACAAGGCGCTGGCCGGATTCGCCGGGATCCAGTGGCCCACCGAGTACGGCGGTCGCGGCGGCACGCCGGGCATGAAGGCCATCTACGACGAGGAGATGGTGCGCGCCCGCGCCCCGCAGACGGTCAACCCGCTCGGCCTGACCTTCCTGGCCCCCACCGTGATGGCCATCGGCACCGACCAACAGCGCAAGGAGATCATCGGGCCGCTGCTGCGCAGCGAGGTGATCTGGTGCCAGGGCTTCTCCGAGCCCGGTGCCGGCTCCGACCTCGCCGCGCTGTCCACCCGCGGGGTGCGGGACGGCGACGACTTCGTGGTGAACGGCCAGAAGGTGTGGACCACCAACGCGGTGCACGGCGACAAGATCTTCACCATGGTCCGCACCGAGCCGGGCTCGGAGAAGCACCGGGGCATCTCGATGCTGCTCATCGACATGCACCAGCCCGGTGTGGAGGCCCGCCCACTCAAGCAGATGAGCGGCGCCAGCGAGTTCGGCGAGGTGTTCTTCACCGACGCCCGGGTGCCCACCGACGAGTGCCTGGGCGAGATCGGTGACGGCTGGCGCACCGCGATGCTGCTGCTGTCGTTCGAGCGCGGCGCGTCCGGCATCGCCCAGTACACCGAGTTCCGCCGGCAGTACGACGAGATCGTCTCCGTGGCCCGTGCGCTGGGCCGCGATCAGGACCCGGTGATCCGGAACAAGCTGGCCGGGGTGCTCGCCGAGCTGGAATGCCTGCGCTACCACGCCATGCATGTGCTGACCCAGACCGAGCAGGGCCGCGACCTCGGGTTCGAGGCGTCGATGACCAAGCTGCAGTGGTCGGAGACCTTCCAGGACCTCTGGGAGGTGTTCGACGACGTGCTCGGGCCGGACGGCACGATCCGCGAGCCGGTGCCCGGGCTGGACCTGGCCGCGCTGCACAGTCAGGCCATGTGGTCCCGGTCGGTGACCATTTGGGGCGGCTCCTCGCAGGTTCAGCGCTCGATCGTGGCCGAGCGTGTGCTCGGTCTGCCTCGCTAGGGGGTCTGGAGATGTACTTCGCTCTAACCGAGGACCAGCGGGACTTCGGCGCCGCGGTGCGGGACTTCCTGACCGGGAAGTTCGACACCGAAGCCGTGCGCGAGGTGGTCGAAGCCGCGACGTCTCAAGGCGAGGCCGGCGACGGGCACCCCGCCGCGCTGTGGCAGGCGATGGGGGAGCAGGGCTGGCTGGCCGTGCTGGTCCCCGAGGAGCACGACGGGCTGGGGCTCGGCCTGGTGGACGCCCAGGTGATCGCCCGCGAGCTGGGTGCCGGGGTGGCGCCGGGTCCGTGGCGGGGCACCGTGCTGGCCGCCGAGGCGATCCGGCTGGCCGGATCCGCCAGCCAGCAGCGCGACTGGCTGCCCCGGCTCGCGGCCGGCGCCGCCGTCGGTGCGCTGGCCCTGCGCGGGTCGACCGAGGACGGCTGGCCGGCGGTGGAGTACGCCGAGGTGGCCGACGCGCTGGTGGTGGCGGACGGCCCGGGGCTGCGGCTGCTGCGCCGCGACGAGGTGACCACCCGGCGGCTGGACAGCTTCGACGGCACCACCCGGCTGGCGTCGGTGGTGCTGGCCGACGGGGTCGGCGAGCCACTGCCCGGCGGCACCGCCGAGGTGCACGCCGAACTGTCCGCCCGGGCCGCCGTGCTGGCGGCGGCCGACCTGGTCGGGGGAGCCCGGGAGGCGCTGACCCGCACGGTGGACTACGACCGGGAGCGCAAGCAGTTCGGCGTACCGGTCGGCTCGTTCCAGGCGATCAAGCACGCGCTGGCCGACCTGCATGTCGGGGTGACCATGGCCGAGCACGCGGTGCTCTATGCCGCGCACGCGCTGGACTCCGGCCCGGCCACCGACCCGGACGCCGCGCTCGCGGTCGCCGTGGCCAAGTCCAAGGCCAGCGATTCGGCCACCCTGGTCACCGGCGCGATGATCCAGTACCACGGCGGCATCGGCTACACCTGGGAGCACGAGGCGCACTTTTTCTACAAGCGCGCCAAGCGACTGGCCGGCACCCACGGCACCGCCGACAACCACCGGGCCCGGATCGCCGAACTCACCATCGGCTGACCTGCCAAGCTGGCGCCTACTAGGCTGGCTCGGCGTGGATCCCGCTGAGCTGGTCGGCCTGCTCGCCGAACCCGGGCGGCTGCGGGTGTTCGCCGCGCTGGTGTTGGGCGCCCGCGACCACGCCGAGATCGCCGAGGCGACCGGACTGAGCCCCAAGGCGGTGGCCGCCGCGCTGCATCGGCTGCACACCGGCGGGTTGATCGAGGACGCCCCGCGCGGATACCTGCCGAGGACCGCGCTGTTCAAGGAGGCGGCCAGGATGGCCGCGGCGCCGTCACCGGTGGACAAGCCACACGGGTACGCCGATCCCAAGGTGGAGCAGTTGATCGGCACGTTCGTTCAGGACGGCCGGGTGCTCCGGTTGCCCGCGCAGCAATCCCGCCGACGAATCGTGCTCGAGCACCTGGTCACCTCCTTCGAGCCCGGCGTGCGCTACTCGGAGCGGGAGGTGGACGCGGTGCTGCGGGCCTGGACGGACGGCGGACTGGTGGACCACGTGACGCTGCGCCGCTACCTGGTCGACGAGAGCCTGCTGGACCGGGACGGCGGCGAGTACTGGCGCTCCGGCGGCTGGCTGGACGTCGGGCACTGAGTGGCTGAGTAGCTGAGTAGCCAGCCCAGCCCAGCCCCGCCCCGGCCGCCGCAAGCTTGCGCTCAGAACGGTGGCGGCTCGTCGCTATCTGCCCTCGACACCGCTGCTGGCGCCGGCGGAGGGTGGCTGAGCATCGGCCCACTCTGTCGCAGCGGCTGCTCCGGGACCGCGTTCGGGCTCAGCGGCCGAGGGCAGGGCGGCGTGCTGGGCGGGATGATCGGGTCGCCCCGGGTGCGATAGAGGCGCCCGAGCGGGCTGGTCCAGCAGAACTCGCCGGGTGAAGGTTGGCTGAGGCGCCACCAGCCGAGGCTCTTGTAGCGGTGATGGCGCTTGCAGAGCGGCCCGATGTTGCACCGCGTGGTCAGGCCGCCGTTGGCGTGTGCGTTCGTGTGGTCCTTGTCGGCCGTGTAGGACGACCTGCGGCAGCCAGGAAACGAGCAGGTCCGGTCGCGGACCTCGATGTGGCGGGTGAGCGCGGCGCCGGCGAATCGGGCGCCAGCCGACGCATCGAGCCGTGCCAGGATTCGGTGCCGCCCGGCGTGCTGGGCGGCGATATCCGCCACCACCGACGCCCAGGCACCGGCTGTGGCGGGAGCGGCAGCCAGCTGACCCAGAACCTGGGCCGAGACATGGAGCTCGACGACCCCACCCTGGCTGGCGCCCCGCCGCGACACCGACCCACTTGGTCGGCGGCGGGTGAGACCGGCGAAGATCAAGTGGCCCTCGGCGTCGGTGACGGCGAAACGCCACTGAGCCCCGTGCCGCTGATCAGTGACCAGGCGGCGCGCTACGTCGGGCAGCACCGGGCCGAGCCCGGGTATCTCGCCGCATCGTTCGTCCAGATCGAGGAGAGTTGCCAGGCCGACCCGTATCTCGACCCCAGTTCGCGCCGTGCGTCCACCACCAGCTCGCTCCGCTCGGCCAGCGCGGTCGGCGGCGCGCGGCTCGGGCTCGCCCGCTGCGCCAGGCCCGGTGTCCGAGGACACTCCGGTGTCGTTGAGCGTCGCGGCGTCTTCAAGCGCGTCGGTGTGTGCTCGGCCGAGGAACAGCTCGATGATCTCGCTGTCGTGCAGATGGTGCAGGGAGCCGTCGGCCAGCCCCAGCAACAGGTCGGCCTTGAGTGGATCGATCCCGCCGGGATGCCCGGCCCGCTGGATTCGCCTGGCAAGCGTGTGGAGTCGTTCGCCGGCCGCGGCGGCTTCACCGGCGGGCAGGCCGCTGGCGGTGATGGTGACGGTGCCGTCCGCGGCGAGGTAGCCGACCACCCGGCGTTCGCGCAGCGCCCGTTGGTAGCGGCGCTCGGCCCAGGCGGGGTCGACCTCTTTGACCAGCCGCTCCAGCCGTGCCCGCAGCTGCCCGGTGGTGAGCGCGCCGGCGATGGGCACCACGGCCGTGCAGATGACGGCGCGTTGCGCGGGG
>DATHIT010000824.1:0-23149 GCA_035489915.1 Pseudonocardia sp.
CACCAGCACGATCGGGTAGTCCAGGCCGGCGGCGGTGATCCCGGCCTCCACCGTGGTGTCCAGGTCATCCTTGGTCAGCCCCACCGCCTCGACCAGCTCGACGCCGTCCAGCAGCGGGCCGATGCTCGGCCGACCGCCGTCAACCCGGGCCCCGGCGGCGTCCACCCGAACCCGCAGCAGGCCGGCGCCGCACTCCTGCACCGCGTCCCCGGCGCTGATCACCCCGTCCCTGGCCAGCACCCAGGCCACCCCCACGCTCGGGTGTCCGGCGAACGGCAACTCCTCCTCCGGAGTGAAGATGCGCGCCCGGTACGTGGCACCGTTCTGCGTCGGCGGCAGCGGGTACACGGTCTCGGACAGGTTGAACTCCCGGGCGAGCGCGGCCAGCGCGGGTGTGTCCAGGCCCTCCGCGCCGTGCACCACGGCCAACGGGTTGCCCGCGAACGGCCGGTCCGCGAACACGTCGACCACGTCGAACCGGAGCCTCTGAGCGGGGTAGGTCACAGAGGCGAAGCTAACCTGATCCCTGTGAAGGCGGCGAGGGTATTCGTGGCGCAGATGGCGGGCTTTGCCGTGTTCGGGCCCGATGGCGAACGGATCGGCAAGGTCCGCGACGTGGTCGCCGGGCTGCGGGTCGACCAGCTGCCACCGCGGGTGATCGGTCTGGTGGTCGAGCTGATCACCCGCCAGCGGATCTTCGTACCCATGCTGCGGGTCACCGCGATCGACCCCGGCGCGGTCACCCTGAGCACCGGGATGGTCAACCTGCGCCGGTTCGCCCAGCGGCCCAACGAGATCCTCGTGGTCGGCGAGCTGCTGGACGCCCGGGTGCACATCGCCGAGACCGGCGCCGAGGTGGTCGTGGTGGATGCCGCGATCGAGCGCACCCGCTCGCAGGACTGGGTGATCGGCCGCCTCGCCGTGCGCCCCCGCCGCACCCGGCTGGGCCGGCGCACCCACGTGCAGGTGATGGACTGGTCGGAGTTGACCGGGCTGTCGCTGTCCGAGGACGACCAGGGCGCCGAGGGGCTGCTCGCGGTGTTCGACGGGATGCGCGCCGCCGACGTGGCCGCCGCGCTCCGCGAGCTGCCGGAAAAGCGCCGCCTCGAGGTGGTCGACGCGCTGCACGACGAGCGGCTGGCCGACGTGTTCCAGGAACTTCCCGAGTCCGAGCAGCGCGACCTGCTCACCTATCTGGACGACGACCGGGCCGCCGACATTCTGGAGGCGATGGACCCGGACGACGCCGCCGACCTGCTCGCCGAGCTGCCCTCGGCGGAGTCGGATCGGTTCCTGGAGCTGATGGAACCCGAGGAGTCCGCCCCGGTCCGCCGCCTCCTGCGCTACTCGTCCGACACCGCGGGCGGTTTGATGACGCCGGAGCCGTTGATCCTGTCGCCGGACGCCACCGTGGCCGAGGCGCTGGCCAGGGTGCGCAACCCGGACGTGCTGCCCGCGCTGGCCAGCATGGTGTTCGTCTGCCGGCCGCCCACCGCCACCCCGACCGGGCGGTACCTGGGCTGCGCGCACCTGCAGCGGCTGCTCCGCGAACCGCCGTCGGAACTGGTCGCGGGGGTGCTGGACGACGACCTGGCTAGGTTGCACCCGGACGCGCCGCTCGCCCAGGTAACCCGGTACTTCGCCGCCTACAACCTGGTCTGCGGGCCGGTGGTGGACGACAACGACCATCTGCTCGGTGCGGTCACCGTGGACGACGTGCTGGACCACCTGCTGCCCACCGGCTGGCGGGACCGCGAGGATCCTCGGGAAAACGCGGTCGACGGGCGGGACAACGGAGCGAACGGCTCCTCGATACCGACGGCGGTGAGCGATGCCTGAGCTGTACTCGAGTCGCCGGCTGGATCAGCCCCGGGCCGGCCGGTCCCGCCGGTTCACGCTGGATCCGGACGCGTTTGCCCGCATGTCCGAGCGGATCGCCCGGTTCCTGGGCACCGGCCGGTTCCTGGCCATCCAGACGGTCATAGTGATCATCTGGATCGCGCTGAACCTGACCGGCCTGGTCCAGCACTGGGATCCGTATCCGTTCATCCTGCTCAACCTGGCCTTCTCCACCCAGGCCGCGTACGCGGCGCCGCTGATCCTGTTGGCCCAGAACCGCCAGGATGACCGGGACCGGGTGTCCCTGGAGGAAGACCGCGCCCGGGCCGAGCGGACCAAGGCGGACACCGAGTACCTGGCCCGCGAGCTGGCGGCGCTTCGGGTAGCCGTGGGTGAGGTGGCCACCCGGGACTACCTGCGCGGCGAGCTGGACAGACTTGCCGCGCTGCTGCCCGTCGACCCGAGCGCGCGGGCCGGAAAGCCCGAGCGGGCCAAGTCCGACCGGTCCGGCAAGACCGAGCGGTCCGGCAAGACCGAGCGGACCGGCAAGAGCGAGCGGGCCGGCACCGACCGCGCCGGCCGAATCGGCTAGTCAGCCCGGCGGTTCGGTTAGGCGCAGCCGTCGGCCGCCCCGAGCACGTCCTGACTCGTCATGGACGCCGCCGGCCCGGTGGCCAGCCGTTGGCTGATCCGCCACAGGTCCCGCAGGTCGGCTTCGTCCAACCGGTCGATGAAGTACCGCTGGATGGCCGCCACGTGCGTCGCGGTGGCCCGGTGCAGCTGCTCCAGCCCCGGGTCGGTGATGGTGGCCGCGATCCCCCGCCCGTCCTCGGCCACCCGGCCTCGGGTGACCAGTCCGACCCGCTCCAACCGGTCGACCATCCGGGTCACCCCGGAGCGGGACAGCAGGACCGCGTCGGCCAGCTCGGTCATCCGCAGCCGCCGTTCCGGTGCCTCGGCCAGCTGGGCCAGCACCTCATAGGCGGCCAGCGAGAGGCGCTGTTCCAGGAGCAGGTCGGCCTCCAGCGCACGAGCCACGGTGGCCTGGCCACGCAGGTACTGCCGCCACACCGCGTGTCCCTCGCTACACGTGCCCGGCCACGGCTCCACGACTGGATCCGGGCGCACGCCATCGGTCACGGTAGCGGGGTTCATGTAATCAGATATTACAGTCCAAGGGATTCCGTTCTGTCCCTTATAACGTCCAGCGCGGCGCGAGGCTAAATGGACGTCGCCCGTTCGGACGACAGAAATCCACCCACGGGCTGCTGCCACCAACTCGACAGCTCGTCCATATCCGCACGTAGGATGGACACGATGACTACGACTCCGCACACCCCATACGCGGCGGCCGACGTCACCGAGCAGGCCGTGCGCACCGCGCTGACCCGCGTCGAGGACCCGGAGATCCACAAGCCGATCACCGAGCTCGGCATGGTCAAGGGCGTGGCAATCGCCGCCGACGGCACCGTGAGCGTGGCGGTCTGGCTGACCGTCGCTGGCTGTCCGATGCGCGAAACGATCACCAATCGAGTGCGCGCCGCGGTGTCCGAGGTGCCCGGCGTCCGCGCGGTCGAGGTCGAGCTGGACGTGATGAGCGACGAGCAGCGCACCGAGCTGCGCCGCTCGCTGCGTGGCGGCTCCGACGAGCCGACCATCCCGTTCGCCGACCCCGGCTCGCTGACCAGGGTCTACTGCGTCGCCTCCGGCAAGGGTGGGGTGGGCAAGTCCTCGGTGACGGTCAACCTGGCCGCCTCGATGGCCGCCAAGGGGCTGTCCGTCGGGGTGCTGGACGCGGACATCTACGGGCACTCGGTGCCCCGCATGCTCGGCACCACCAGCCGGCCCACCAAGGTCGACAGCATGATCATGCCGCCGGAGGCGCACGGCGTGAAGGTCATCTCCATCGGCATGTTCACCCAGGGCAACACCCCGGTGACCTGGCGCGGCCCGATGTTGCACCGCGCCCTGCAGCAGTTCCTGGCCGACGTGTTCTGGGGCGACCTGGACGTGCTGCTGCTGGATCTGCCCCCGGGCACCGGTGACGTGGCCATCTCCTGCGCGCAGCTGATCCCCAACGCGGAGATCCTGGTGGTCACCACACCACAGCAGGCCGCCGCCGAGGTGGCCGAGCGGGCCGGCTCGATCGCCCTGCAGACCCACCAGCGGCTGATCGGCGTGGTGGAGAACATGTCCTGGATGGAGATGCCGGACGGCAGCCGGATGGAGGTGTTCGGCTCCGGCGGCGGGCAGGCGGTGTCCGACTCGCTGTCCACCGCGCTGGGCGCCCCGGTGCCGCTGCTCGGCCAGATCCCGCTGGACCCCCGGCTGCGCGAGTCCGGCGACGACGGCGTCCCGCTGGTGCTCTCCGCGCCGGAGACGGCGGCGGCGAAGGCGCTGGCCGGGGTGGCCAACCGGCTGTCCACCCGCTCGCGGGGGCTCGCCGGCATGTCGCTCAACATCAGCCCGGTGAAGCACTGAGCCGAGGCCGGCGTCAGCCAGCCAGCCTCAGGCCGGGGCAGTGGCCGCCCCAACGGTGTCGATCACGACGTCCTTGGTCTCGCGCAGCGCGAGCACACACAAGGTGCTGAGCAGTCCGAGCGCGGCCAGGTAGAACCCGACTCCGAGTCCGCCGAACGCGGCGGTCAGCGGGGCGGCCACGGCCAGCGGCACCGCGCCGCCGAGAATGCCGGCGAGGTTGTAGCCCATGCCGGCCCCGGTGTAGCGGTAGTGGGTGGAGAAGATCTCCGGCAGGTAAGCGGCCGCCGGGCCGTAGGGGATGCCGACCACCGCCAGTAGCAGCGACAACCCGACGAAGAACGACGGCGCGTTACCTGGCTGCATGATCACGAATGCCAGCGGCCCGACCACCATCGCAAGCACGTTGCCGACCAGCACCACCCGACGCCGGCCGAACCGGTCAGACAGCATCGCCGAGGCCACGCAGGCTAGCGCGAACGCGCACGCGGCCACGATCCCGGCGGTGAGCACGGTCGGCCGGGCCAGCCCCAACACACCGGCGCCCTTGGCCTGGCCCGCATAGCTGGTCAGGTACACGGTGCCGATGTAGAAGAAGCCGAACACCATGGTCAGCGTCCCGCCGGCCAGCAGCACCTCGCGCCACTGGTGGCGCAGCGCCTCGACGAACGGCAGCCGCACCTGTTCGTTGCGGGCCAGCGACTGGGTGAACACCGGCGTCTCAGTGATCTTGAGCCGGATGTAGAGGCCGATGCCGACGAGCACGATGCTGATCAGGAACGGTATCCGCCAACCCCACGCCGCGAAGCTTGCCGGGGTCATGGCGAGCGAGGTGATCAGGAATGTGGTGCTGGACAGCGCGAACGCGATCGGCGGCCCGAGCTGCGGGAACATGCTGTACAGCCCGCGCTTGCCGGCTGGGGCGAACTCGGTGGTCAGCAGCGCGGCACCGGCCCACTCCCCGCCCACGGCAATGCCCTGCAGGGCGCGCAGCACCACCAGCAGGATGGGCGCGGCCACGCCGATGGTGGCCGCTGAGGGCAGCAGGCCGATCAGGAAGGTGGACACCCCCATCAGCAGCAGGGTGAAGATCAGCGTGCGCTTGCGCCCCAGCCGGTCGCCGAAGTGGCCGAACAGGACCGAGCCGAGCGGGCGGAAGAAGAACGCCACGCCGAACGTGGCGAACGCCGCCACCGTGCCGGCCGCCGGGCCGAGCGCAGGGAAGAAGACCGGCCCGAACACCAGCGCGGCCGCCGTGCCGTAGATGAAGAAGTCGTAGAACTCAATCGTGGTGCCGGCGAACGACGCAACGGCGACCCGGTGCATCGGCACCGCCTCCGCCTGGGCAGACCCCGTGACATCGGCCATCTCGGCTCCCTCGGAGTGAGTGATCCGCGGACGCTATCCCGTCTCCTATGTTCTAGAACACACCCATTCGAGGGGTCCGAGTCCAGCGCACCGCGACGCCGGCCCAGGACGCCAGCACCACCAGGCCGATGAGCAGCCGCACCTCACCGAGGTACTGCGCCGGGTAGATCACCCCGGTCAGGTAGGTGTCCACGAAACCCCGGGCCAGGCCCTGCTGCCCGGCCCGGACGCGGGCCCAGTTCTCCAGCACGGTGAGCGGGCAGGTCTGGCCGACCGTCACGATGGCGATGCCCCAGCCGACCACGGGGACGTGCACGAGCACGGTCCAGCGCCAGCGCGCCGGCCAGGCCAGGAATCCGCCGACGAGTAGATAGGCCAGGAACAGGAAATGCGCCGCCACGGCGGCCTGCGCGAGAACCTGGTAGCCCACCCGTCCAGCGTCCTCCCGGCCGGGCTCGCCGGCTACTCCGGCTCAGCCGGCGGCGGGTCTGGGCGTGCGGTGGGCGCCGACGATGCGGTCCACCGCGTCGGCCATGTGCTCCCGCAGTACCGAGGCGAGCCGCTCGGGGTCCCCGGCGAGCAGTGCGTCCCGCAGCTGCCGGTGCTCGGCTACCAGCGCGTCGGCCGGCGGGGCGGTGCGCTGCAGCGCGGCCAGGCACATCCGGGTCTCCACCAGCAGCCCGTCGGCCATCCGGCGCAGCCGAGGACTCCCGGACGCGGCAACCAGCGCGGCGTGGAAGGCATGGTCGGCGTCCGCGAGGGCCACCGGGTCACCGGATTGCGCCGCGTCCTCGAGCGCCGCGAGCGACTCGGTGAGCAGCGCCGCCACCGAAGGCCCGGACCCACTGGCCAGGATCAGCTGGCCGGCGGCCTGCTCCACGGCGAGCCGCGCGGTGTACACGTCCCGCACGTCGTCCTCGTCCAGCTCGCGGACGAAGATGCCTCGGTGCCGCTGGCTGTGCAGCAGACCCTCGGCGATCAGCCGCTGCATGGCCTCGCGCAGCGGGCCCCGGCTGACCCCGAGTCGGCTGGCCAGCTCGACCTCGCCGAGTTGGGTACCGGGCGACAGGGTGCCGCGCATGATGGCCCGACGAAGTTGATCGGCGACCAGGGCGGGAGTGGACTCGCGGTTGACCGGCTCCAGCTCACCGCCGCCGAGTATCACGCCGGCGCTCCGGGTGCCGGCGGCAGCTCCGCCGGTGGCTCGGTGAACAACCGGCCCAGCCCCTGGCGAGGGGTGCGGTCGCCGGCCAGCCGCAGGCCCTGCCAGATGCTGACCTGGTTGGCGGTGAGCACCGGCTTGCCCAGCCGCAGCTCCAGCTCGTCCAGCCAGGCCATGGTGTGTAGCGCGGTGTCCGGCAGCAGCACGGCCTCCGCGTCCGGGTGGTCACCGGCGGCGGCCACCTCCAGGACCCGGTCACGGCCCAGCGTGCCGACCTCCGCCGCGGTCACGATGCCCAGAGTGGACAGCCGCACCACGCTGATCCCGGCGGTGGCCAGAAACGTGACGAACCGTTCCGCCACGTCGTCGGGGTAGGTGGCGGCCACCGCCACCCGGGACACCCCGAGCCGGGCGGCGGCGTCGGTGAACGCGAACGAGGTGCTCGACGCCGGCGCGCCCGCCACCTCGCGCAGCGCCTCCACCTGCGCCGATGCCCCGTCCCAGCCGAACACGAAGCTGCCCGACGTACACGCCCAGATCACTGAGGCACACCCCGGCCCGCCAGCCGGGTCGGCCAGCGCGCGCACGCCGTCGGCCAGCACGTCGTCCGAGCCGATGTCCAGCAGCGCGTCCACCCGGTGCGCGTCCTCGCGCATCTCGGTGTGCACGAGGCGCAGCTCTGCCGAGTCGCCGATCAGCTTCTGCGCGGTCGGGTAGTCGTCCTCGGCGCTGTATCCGGGGTAGAGAAATCCGATGCTTTGCATGATTGTGAACAATCCTAGTATCTGTAGGCGGGTCACCACAGCCGACTCACTGTGCTGAGAGCGCCGACTCGGTGTGCTGAGAACGCCGACTCGCGGAACGGCGGTTAGGCGGCGGAGGGTTGGTCGGCGAGCAGGAGGCCTTGGCCGGCGCCGACGCCGCGCAGGTTCATGGCGCGCAGCGCGGACCACATGGTGACCTGGTTGGCGGTGAGCACCGGTTTGCCCAGCGCCTGCTCCAGCGGCTCGATGATGTCGTAGGTGGGCAGGTTCGTGCAGCTGATGAACATCGCGTCCGCTTCCGGCGAATCGACGGAGCGCACGATGTCGACCACGGTGTGGTACGGCACCCGCCAGATGTGTCCGAGCAGCCCCAGCCCGTCCCTGGCCACGGTCTGCACGCCGTTCTCCGCCAGGTACGTGACCAGCCGGTCGGTCACCGCGTTCACGTACGGCGTGGCGATCGCCAGCTTGCGCACCCCGAGCATGCCCAGCGCCTCGACCAGCGCCCCCGAGGTGGTGCAGGCGGCGGGCGCGCCGGCGTCGACCATGGTGCGCACCAGCAACCGCTCACCCAGGATGCCGCCCACGAAGCTGCCCGAGGCGCACGCGTAGGCCACCACGTCCGGCTCCGGGGTGAGCACGTCCCGGGTGGCCCGGCGGACCACCGCGCGCTCACTGACCGCGGCCGCCATCTCCACGGTGACCGGCGTGGTGAAGAACGGCATCCGGGTCAGGTACAGCGAGACGTTGTCCGGCACCCACCGCCACAGCTCGCGGTCCAGCGCGAAGTCGAACGGGGTGACCACGCCGATCCCCCGCTGGTTCGTGGTCGCTTCGACGAACGCGACGGAGAGCTCGGTTGGCATTGTTCTGGCCTTAGGTCTCGGAGTGCCGTTCGTAGACCAGGCGCTCGCCCACGCTGCCGGAGCGCCAGACGTCATGGCAGGCCTGCGCCATCACGTCCAGGCCCTCGACGATCGTCGCGTAGACGTTCCCGGGCACCCAGCCGACATCGCCGTTGAGCAGCAGGTTGTTCCGCCCGTAGAAGATCGCCAGGTCGATCACACCGGGCAGCCCGGCGACGCCCTTGTCCCGCTTGAACTCCTCGTCCAGCATCCCGCCGGGGAAGGAGAAGTACACGACGTCGCCGGGGATCGGGGTGACCGTCGGGTTCTCCAGGCCGATCTCGGTATCCGCGAACCGCGGCACCATGGTGTACACCTCGTTGCGGGCGTACTTGGCGTGCTGGGCGTCGCCGCCCTGGGGCAGCGCGGCCCAGACCGCATCACAGGTGCGTGGCGCCTCTTTCTCCAGCATCGCGGCGAGGCAGGACACTCCTCGCTTGGCCAACGTGATGCGAAGCATTCGAGGCACGCGCAAACCCCCCGAGAAGATCTAGAAAAATAGCGGATTGTTGACAATCATACGAGGGCTTCCTAGCGTGTCAATGGCCCGCCCGGGGCGTTAACACCACCGTCATGAGGTAGCAATTTGTGAGCGTTCCTCCAGCTCAGAGCCCTGATTCTCGGCTAGTCGTACTGCACTCAGCCGATCTTCCACCGGATCTTGACGAGCGGGTCGCGGCGGCTGCTCCGAATGCCCGAATTTGCTATGCCACCGCCCCCGAGCTGCCCGATTTCCTGCCCGGCGCGGACGCGCTGCTGGTCTGGGACTTCACCATCGGCGACGCGGTGCGGGCCAGTTGGTCGGCCGCCGACCGGCTGCGCTGGGTGCACACCGCGAGCGCCGGGGTGGACCGGCTGATCTTCGACGAGATGGTGGCCTCGGACGTGGTGATCACCAATTCGCGCGGGGTGTTCGACACCGCGATGGCCGAGTACGTGCTGGGCTTGGTGCTCGCCTTCGCCAAGGACCTGCCGCGCACGCTGCGCCTGCAGGAACGCCGCGATTGGCGGCACCGGGAGACCGAGACGATCTCCGGGCGGACAGCGGTCGTGGTGGGCGGCGGCCCGATCGGGGCGGCCATCGCCGCGCTGCTGGTCGCGGTCGGCATGCGGGTGCGGCTGGTCGGCCGGCGGGCCAGGTCCGGGGTGCACGCCGCCGAGGAGCTACCGGGGCTGCTGGGTGATACCGACTACCTGGTGCTCGCCGCCCCGCTCACCGAGCAGACCAGGGGCATGGCGAACGCCGCCACCCTGGACCTGCTGCCGCCGCACGCCCGACTGATCAACGTCGGCCGGGGCGCGCTGGTGGTGGAGGACGATGTGGTCGCCGCGCTGCGGGCCGGTCGGCTGGCCGGCGCCGCGCTGGACGTGTTCGCCGCGGAGCCGTTGCCGGCCGACTCGCCGCTGTGGACGCTGCCCGGGATGATCGTCTCCCCGCACATGTCCGGCGACGCGGTCGGCTGGCGGGAGTCGCTGGTCGGCCTGTTCACCGACAACCTGGCCCGCTACCGCGCCGGCCAGCCGCTGCGCAACGTGGTCGACAAGACCCACGGATACGTCAACTCAGGGAGCCTCTAGATGGTCGTGTCGGTGAGCTCGTCGGCGGATCTCAGCATGACCGAGCTGCTGGCCGGCTATCGCTCCGGCGAGCTGTCCCCGGTGCAGGCCACCCAGGAGGCACTGGACCGGGCCGAGCGGTTGAATCCCAAGGTCAACGCCTACTGCCTGCTCGACCCGGCCGGCGCGCTGGCCGGCGCCCGCGAGTCCGAACAGCGCTGGCGGCGCGGCGAACCGATCGGCGCGCTGGACGGCGTGCCGCTCTCCATCAAGGACCTGCTCTACACCACGGGCTGGCCCACGCTGCGCGGCTCGTACACCATCGACGAGGCCGGGCCGTGGTCACAGGACGCCCCGTCGGTGGCCAGGGTGCGCGAGCAGGGGGCGGTGCTGCTCGGCAAGACCACCACGCCCGAGCTGGGCTGGAAGGGCGTCACCGACTCGCCGCGCACCGGGGTCACCGGCAACGCCTGGCAACCGGAGCTGACCTCCGGCGGCTCCAGCGGGGGCAGCGCGACCGCCGTGGCGCTGGGCATGGGCGCCGGCAGCCTGGGCACCGACGGCGGCGGCTCGGTGCGCATCCCGGCGGCGTTCAGCGGCATCGTGGCGGTCAAGCCCACCTACGCCCGGGTGCCGCTCTACCCGGCCAGCCCGTTCGGCACGCTCTCCCACGTCGGCCCGATGACCCGCACCGCGGCGGACGCCGCGCTGCTGCTGGACGTGATCTCCGCGCCGGACAACCGGGATCCCTGGGCGTTGGCGCCGGCCACCCGGTCCTGTGTGGCCGCGCTGTCCGACGGGGTGACCGGGGTGCGCATCGCGGTGAGCCCGACGCTGGGGTACGTGTCGGTGCACCCTGAGGTGGCCGCCGCGTTCGAGACCGCGGTGGCCGTGTTCGGCGAGCTGGGCGCCTCGCTGGAGGCGGTGGACCCCGGGTTCGCCGACCCCGTGCAGGCGTTCCACACGCTGTGGTTCGCCGGCGCGGCCAAGTCGGTCGAGCAGGTGGACGAGGCCGGCCGCGCCCGCCTTGATCCTGGGCTGGCCGAGGTCGCCGAGGCGGGCGCCGGGATCAGCGCGGCGGACTACCTGGGCGCCATGGCGGTGCGCAACGAGCTGGGTATCCGGATGGGGGCGTTCCACGAGCGCTTCCCGCTGCTGCTCACGCCCACGCTGCCGATACCGGCGTTCCCCGGTGGGGTGGAGGTACCTCCCGGGTGGGACGGTCGGCGGTGGACCAGCTGGACGCCGTTCACCTACCCGTTCAACATGACCCAGCAGCCGGCGGCCAGCGTGCCGTGCGGCTTCACCTCCGACGGGCTGCCGATCGGGCTGCAGATCGTCGGCCCCCGGCACGCCGACGCGGCCGTATTGGCCGCCGCGCACGCGTTCCAACAGGCCACCGACTGGCACCAGCGCCGTCCGCCGCTGCTCGCCGAGTAGCGGGGATCCCGGTTCGGGTGTGCTGAAAACCCCGACACAGTGTGCTGAGACGCCCGACTCGCGGGCCGTTTTAGGTGGCGTCGGGGTCTATGGGGGGGCGCTCGTCTGGGGAGAGGGGGCGGGGCGGGGGCGGCGGGAGCGCGGCGGGGGGTGGGACCGGTGAGACGGCGGCCGGGGTGGTGTTCGGCGTGCCGTCGGGGCCGGGAGCGAAGCCGTTGGGCTTGGTGCCGGGTGGGTCGCCGTCGAACAGGGTGCGGACCGCCGCCCGGCGCGGGTCGAAGTTGCGCAGGCTACGCAGTTCGCGCAGCGGCTCGCGGAGTTCGTCGATCGGCTTGCGCAGCTCGTCGAACTCCGGACCGAGTTCGTTTTTCAGCTGGTCGCGCGCGCCGGAGGCGAAGTCCTTGACCTGGCGGATGGTCTTGCCCAGCCAGGCCGCCGCTTCGGGGAGCCGCTCGGGGCCGAGGATGAACAGGCCGGCCACGAGCAGTACCAGGATCTCGCCCCAGCCCACGTTCTCGAACAACCTGCCCCGCCTCAACCTCGGTGCGACACCGCCGCTCCGGCCTGGGGATCCTCGCCGAGGACCCTCAGTCCGAGTGCAACGTCGCGGTGACCACGAGCGGGCGCCCCTGCCGGATCAGCTGGATCGGCACCTGCTCCCCAATCGCGTGCTCTTGGACCGCCACCTGCAGCTCGCTGGCCGACCCGATGCGCCGGTCGCCGAGCTTCACGATCACGTCCTGCTCCACGATACCCGCAGCGGCCGCCGCCCCACCGTTCTGCACGTTCTGCACCTGGGCGCCGTCGGTGGTGTCATCAGTGACCGACTTGGCGTTCACCCCCAGGTCGGCGTGCTTCACCGAGCCGGTGCGGATCAGCTCCTGGGCGATCTGCCGGGCGTAATCGATGGGGATGGCAAAGCCCAAACCGATCGAGCCGCCCTCGCCCTGCCCGAACGTGCTGATCGCCGCGTTCAACCCGACCACCGCGCCGGTGGAGTCGACCAGCGGGCCGCCGGAGTTGCCCGGGTTGATCGCCGCGTCGGTCTGGATCGCGTCGATCACCGCGTTGGTGTCGGTGCCCTCGCCGTCCAGCCGCTCCGGGCGGTTCAGCGCGCTGACGATGCCGTCGGTGACCGTGCCGGCGAGGCCGAGCGGCGAGCCGATCGCGATCACCCCGTCACCCACGGCCAGGCTCGCCGAGCTGCCCATCTGCGCGACCGTGGGGTTCGGCACGTTCACCTTGATGACCGCGAGGTCGGTCTTCGGGTCCCTGCCGACCACGGCCGCGGGTACCTGGGTGTTGTCCTGGAAGATCACCTTGATGCTCGAATTGGGCACCCCGGCCGCCGGCGAGACCACATGGTTGTTGGTCAGGATGTGCCCGTCCTTGTCCAGCACCACGCCGGAGCCGGTGCCGCCCTGGTCGCCGATCCGGATCTGGATGGACACCACGGCCGGCAACACCCTCGCGGCGATGTCGGCCACCGAGCCCGGCGGGCGCTCCTTGCCCGGCGAGGTCGCCGAGATGGTCGCCCCAGGTTCGGTGAGCGAGGACGACGCGTCGCTGGCCCATTTGCCGACCAGGCCACCGATCCCCCCGATGAGCAGCGCGATCACGCCGAGGATGGCGAGCGCGGTGGGCCGCACCCGCCGGCCGAACAGCAGCTCGCGGGTGCTCAGCCGGGCGCCCTCGGGCCGGCTGGGCGGCAGCGGCGCGGGCTCGCCGACCGCCGGTGGTCCGAGTCGCACCGACGCGGCCGGGTCGCGCCACGGGTCACGGGCCGCGCCGCCTTCCCAGAACGGGTCGGGCTCGTCGTCCTCGACCCGCGCGCCGGGTGGCCGCTGTAGGTCTGTGGTCGCCTCGACCGGCCGGCCGAACGCGCTGACCAGCGCGTGGTGCGGCGGCGGACCGGTGTCCAGCCGGCGGGCGCCGTTGGTCTCGACCCCACCGCGGCCCTCGCCGGACCGCCCGTCGGCACCCCGCCCGTCACCGCGCTCGGCGGCGCCGTTTCCGCCGCCCACGGACACCGGCTCGAACGAGCCAGCCACCCCGTCCGGCCGGCCGAACAGCTCCGCCGCGCCGGAGTCCACCGGCGGCCGGGCCAACGGTCGGGGGCCGAGCCGGGGCGGCTCGTCGGCCTGATCAGGCTGCTGCTCACTCATCGCCGGCCGAGCTCCTGAGGTCGTCACGGGCGTGCCACGGGCACAGGTCTGCCGTCAGCTTGCCGGTACCGGGGTGAAGCCAGCGTAGAAGGCCGGCGGGGGAAACCTGGCCTCAGCGATGGGCCTGGTGGATCAGGGTGGGCGGAGCGGCCGGTGCGCTGCTCGGCGCCGGGCTGGGCACGGTCCGCACGATCGAGGCACCGCCGTACTGCAGCCGGGCGTCCAGTATGGAGCGGGAAGGCCCGGTCGCCGCGCCGATACCCGAAATCGGCGACACCCCGCCCAGGATGGCGCTCCGGCCGACCGACGAGGCAGGGTTCATCGAGGCGGTGGGCGTGACCCCGGGCCCGGTCGCGTTGCTCGCGACCATCAGCCCGCCTAGGGCTAATCCGCTGGCCACTACTCCGGCGCCGAGCCGAACCCGGCGGTCGGGGTGGCGGCGGGAGGGACGCGGCTCGCGCAGCATGGACACCAGTTCACCGTCCGGGCCGACGGCCAGGCCGGCGGGCGGGGCGGGTAGCTCAGCCTCGGCCGGGATCGCGCGCAGGGTGGACAACAGCGAGGACGGCAAGCTGGGCGCGGCCGAACCGCGCAGCGCGAGCCTGGCCTGAGTCTGGGCGATGACCTCGGCGGCGCATTGCGAGCACCTGGCCAGGTGCTCCAACGCACGGCGCCGTGCTCCGGGCGACAGCTCCTCATCGACATAGGCAACGATGGCGTCCAGGGCGAGATGTCCACCCCACGCCGGCCCAGCCGAGAGCTGCCCTCGGAGCTCCGTCATTCGCTAACCTCCCGCGGACTCCCCGACCAGCTCAGCGCTGGCCATCTGTCGGTCCTTGCCACCGTTCGCCACCCGGTTCCGCTCCAGGGACTCACGCAGCGCGGCGCGCCCCCGGTGGATCCTGCTTCTCACGGTACCTAGCTTTACCCCGAGGGTGGCGCCGATCTCTTCGTAGGACAGACCCTCGATGTCGCAGAGCACCACGGCCGCCCGGAATTCCGGGGCCAGCTCGTCCAGCGATGCCTGCAGGGCAGGGTCCAGATGGGTCTCCGAGTACACCTGCTCCGGGTCGGGCCCGCCGCCGGGCAACCGGTCGGTGTCCTCGGGGAGGCCCTCCATGCGCAGCCGACCACGGCGGCGCACCATGTCCAGGAACAGGTTCGTGGTGATCCGGTGCAACCATCCTTCGAACGTTCCCGGCTGGTACGAGGCCAGCGACCGGAACACTCGGATGAAGGTCTCCTGGGTCAGGTCTTCCGCGTCGTGGGCGTTGCCGGTGAGCCGATAGGCCAGGCGGTAAACCCGGTCAGCGTGCTCTCGGACGACCTCGTCCCAGCTCGGCGGCGTCCAACTGGACGCGGCGTCGGGCAGCGCGGCTGCGCTCGGTCTGTTGACCATGGTGACGGTTCGCACCTCCTGGGGCGGGTCGTGCCATCAGTATGAACGTCGGAGCCGACCGTTTTGTTTCCGGCGGTCGGCCACATGGGGAAACTCCCGACGACCCCGGCCGTCTCCCCCGTACGCCCCTACCGTCGCGCACTACCGTGAGGGACTGGTGAGGGCCGGCTGAGAGCTGACTAAGAACCTCGGCTCGATGTGCCGGACGCCGTCAATGCGGGGGGTACCCAGTTCTGGACAGTAATCTCGGCTCGTGCACGGTGACGGCGGCATGTCCGCCCAGCGGGGTTACCCGCGCGGCAGCCTCGACGAAGACGAGACGCTGCTCGACGCGCGGGCCCGTGGGGAGGATTTCGGCTGCGTCCCCATCGAGCCGGCGGAGGGCGCCGCGCTGCGCTTCCTGGCCACCGCGGTGCGCGCCAAGGCCGTGGTGGAGGTCGGCACCGGGGTCGGCGTGAGCGGGCTGTGGCTGCTGCGCGGGATGACCCCGGACGGCGTGCTCACCTCGATCGACATCGAGCCGGAGCACCAGCGCAGCGCCCGGGTCGGGTTCCTCGAGGCCGGTTACCCCAGCTCCCGGCTGCGCCTGATCAACGGAACCGCGCTGGACGTGCTGCCTCGGCTCGCCGACGGCGCCTACGACCTGGTCTTCGTGGACGCGGTGTTCATGGAGTACCCCCGGTACCTGGTCGAGTCCATCCGGTTGTTGCGCCCCGGTGGCGTGGTCGCGCTCAGCGGCGCGCTGCCCGGCGAGGAGCTGGACGAGCTGGCCGGGCACCCGGACCACCAGGCGGTGCGCGAGGTCCAGCGGATGTGCCGGGAGGACGCCGCGCTGGTGCTGTGGCCACTGCCGCTGGGCACCGGCCTGTTGATCGCGGCCAAGGCGCTGCCGAGCGCCCCGCCCGACCAGCTCAGCCGGCGGTAACGCCCTTGCCCAGGACCACCACGCCGCCGGCACTGACCGTGTAGCGGGCCCGGTCCAGCGCCAGGTCCACGCCGAGCTGGGCCCCGTCCGGCACCACGACGTTCTTGTCCAGGATGGCGCCCCGCACCACCGCGCCCTTGCCGATCTTCACCCCGGGCAGCAGCACCGAATCCGACACCTCGGCGCCGGCCTCCACCAGCACCGACGCGAAGACCACCGAACGTGACACGGTACCGCCGGAGATGATCGTCCCGGGCCCGACGATGGAGTTCTCCGCGCGGCCGGTCTCGACGAACTTGGCCGGCGGCAGCGGCGGGGTGGCGGTCCGGATGGGCCAGCGGCTGTTGTACAGGTTGAAGATCGGGTGCACCGACACCAGATCCAGGTGCGCGTCGTAGTAGGCGTCCAGGGTGCCCACGTCGCGCCAGTAGCCGGCGTCCCGGTCGGTGGCGCCGGGCACCACGTTGTCCGCGAAGTCGTAGACCGAGGCCTCCCCCTCGCGCACCAGGCGGGGGATGATGTCGCCGCCCATGTCGTGGTCGGAGTCGCTGTCCTCGGCGTCCGCCCGCAACGCGTCCAGCAGCACATCGGTGGAGAACAGGTAGTTGCCCATCGAGGCGTAGGTGACGTCGGGGTCGTCCGGGGTGCCCGGCGGGTCCGACGGTTTCTCCAGGAAGTCGGTGATCTGGCCGTCCGCGTTCGCCGAGATGCAGCCGAACGCCTTGGCCTCGGCGCGCGGCACCCGGATGCCGGCCACGGTGACGCCGGCCCCGCTCACGATGTGCTGGGCGATCATCTGCGCCGGGTCCATCCGGTACACGTGGTCGGCGCCGAACACCGCGATGTAGTCCGGTCGCTCGTCGTAGACCAGGTTCAGGCTCTGGAAGATGGCGTCGGCACTGCCGGTGTACCAACGCCGGCCGAGGCGCTGCTGGGCCGGCACCGTGGTGATGTACTGGCCGAGCACGCTGGACAGCCGCCAGGTGGTGGAGATGTGCTTGTCCAGCGAGTGCGACTTGTACTGGGTGAGCACACAGATCCGGTGCAGCCCGGCGTTGACCAGGTTGGACAGCACAAAGTCGATGAGCCGGTAGTTGCCCCCGAAGGGAACGGCGGGCTTGGCCCGGTCGGCGGTCAGTGGCCACAGCCGCTTGCCCTCGCCGCCGGCCAGGACCACGCCGAGCACGCTGCCCGGCATGCCGACCGGAAAGCGCACTGACGTGTTCATCCACGACCCTGTCTGTCGCTGAGCGACGACCTGAACGGTTCCAACAGGAGCTCTGAACAACGCATGCTCAACCGCGACGAGCGGCGTGATTCAGCGCCCTCCTTCGGCCGACACTATCCCGCGGTGGAGCCTGATTCCACTTCCGCCTCAGCCGCGCCACGCCGACGCGCCCGATGTGCCGCTACCGCCGATCTGTTGGCACACGCCGAGGAGCAGTACCGCCGGCTGGCGTTGCGTGAGGTGTCCGCGTAGACCCGCGCGCAGCCGGCCGCCGCGCACATCCCGTGCCGCTCCATCCCGTACTCGGAGACCAGGGTGGCCAGCGCGAATGCGGTGGTGGCCCGCACCCTGGCGAGCACGCCGGCGGTGGGCCGGCTGTAGTGCAGGTGCCAGGGTTGTCCGCTGTGCGCGGTGAGGTGCGGGGTGACCTCGGCGTCGGCGAGCAGCTCGTTGATCAGTGCGGCGGTCACCTCGATCTCGGCCGAGGCGAACACCTCCGCCAACCGGCCGGCCCAGGTCCACAGCTCGGCGTCGGCGAGCGGGGTCCACGGCACGTCGATCACGTACCGGTGCGCGGCGAGCAGCTCGGGCAGCTCCGGCCGGTCGGCGGCGGCGGGCGCCGCGCGCAGCCCGTTCACCAGGTCGACAGCGATCCCGAGCGAATCACTGCGGTAACCGATGAAATCCATTGACGGCTTACCTCATCGGTGCTTGGCTGTAAGGAGCATTAACATCGTCAGATATTACCTCGAGGAGGCGCGCAATGCGCTGCACGGAGTGCGGCTGGCCACTAGCGGAGACCGAGCTGGTCTCCATCCACCGCACCTCGGAAGGGTTCGTCAGCTATCGGCGCTGCATGTGCGGCCGAATCACCATCCAGCTGCGCGAGCAGGGGGCATCCGCCAACGCGGGCGCCCATGTCGTGGGCACCGGGTCGGTTCAGCGGCTGACGTAGCCCAGCGCCAGCTCGACCATGGTGCGCGCGGCGAACCCGGTAGCGCCCACCGCGACCTCGTCGTAGGCCTTGTCGCAGCGCGCCGGACCGGCGATGTCCAGGTGCGCCCACGGCAGCCCGCCGGTGAACCGCCGCAGGAACTGCGCCGCGCTGATCGCCGGTGGCCCCGGCGGCGCCTGCCGCAGGTCGGCGATGGTGGAGTCCACCTCGTCGGCCACGTGGTCCAGCAGCGGCATGCGCCACCAGCGCTCGCCGGCCCGCTCCCCGGCCGCCAGTAGCGCGTCGGCCAGCTGGTCGTCGGTGGCGAACAGGCCGCCGGTGCGCATCCCGAGCGACACCTTCATCGCCCCGGTCAGGGTCGCCGCGTCCACGATCAGATCCGGCGCCAGCTCCCGCACCGCGTAGCCCAGCGCGTCGGCCAGCACCATCCGCCCCTCGGCGTCGGTGTTCACCACCTCGGTGGTGGTGCCGTCGTAGTGGCGCACCACGTCACCCGGTCGGTAGGCCGAGCCGGACACGTGGTTCTCCGCCGCCGGCACCAGCCCGGTCACCCGCAGCGGCAGGCCCAGCCGGGCAATGCTCAGCAGCGCCGCGATCACCGCGCCGCCGCCGGCCATGTCGGTGCGCATCATGTGCATGCCGTCCGCCGGCTTGATCGAGATACCGCCGGTGTCGAAGGTGATGCCCTTGCCGATCAGCACCAGGTGTCGGGGTTCGGTCGGCTCGCTGGTCGACCCAGCACCGGAGGATCCAGCACCGGGCGGGGCCCAGTCCAACCGGAGCAAGGCCGGCGGTCGGGAGGAGCCACCGCCCACCGCGAGCAGCCCGCCGAAGCCCTCCTCGGCCAGCCGCTGCACCGGCCAGACCGTGGCGGACAGCCCGGGGACCTCGGCGGCCAGGTCCGCGGCGGTGCTCACCAGCCAGGTCGGTGTCTTGACATCAGATGGAGTGCTGGCCAGGTCCCTGGCCAGTGCGGTGGCCGCCGCGAGCGCGCCGGCCACCTCGACCTGGGCGGCCAGCCCGGCCAGCTCCGCCTCGGGCACCACGAGCTCGGCCCGCCCAGGGGCCGGTGGCTGCCGCTGACTCACCCGGAACTGGTGCGACCCGAGGATCAGACCGATGACCAACGCCGCCCGGCTCGACTCGGACAGCTCGGCCACGGCGAGCGCCACCGGCGGGTCCGCCAGCACGGGGTTGTCGTCCGGCTGGGGCGCTGGCTCGGACCCGCCCTGGTCGGACTCGGTTGTGATGTGGTTGGACTCGGTTGTGATGTGGTCGGACTCGTTCTGGTTCGCCCTGGTCCGCTCGGCGCGCGCTCGCAACGCGCCGGCGAGGGTGGCCCCGGCCTTGCGCAAGCCGGCCGCATCCGCCGCGTTGCCGACACCGAGCAGCCAACGTCCGTCCGGCAGCAGGTGCACCTCCCCGGCCTTGCCGGTGGCACCCAGCCGGTCGATCAGCGCCGGGTCCACCCCTGGATCCGTGCCGGGGGTGGCCCAGACGCGCTGGCGTCCTTCGGTGTCCAGCAGGACGACCTGCTCGGCCCGCTCGTCGGGCGCCGCGACGGCCGCCGCGGCCAATAGCGGGGTGGGCACCCCGGGAACGGTGCCCACCACCTTGACGCCGATCGTCGCCGCGCTCAGCCCGACGCCGCCTTCAGTGCGTCACCCAGGTCACTTGCCTCCTCAGCCGACATCTCGACAACGAGCCGGCCACCACCCTCCAATGGAACGCGCATCACGATGCCCCGCCCCTCCTTGGTCACCTCGAGGGGACCGTCTCCGGTCCGGGGCTTCATGGCCGCCATGTCGAGCTCCCTCCATCACACTTGGCGGGGGTATTCTCCCTCATCGCCCAATGAGCAGTGCAACCGAGGCGATCACCGCGCGTCGCGTCACCCGGCCACGCAGCCGTCAAGGTGATCATTGACCAGTCCGGCGGCCTGCATCAACGCGTAACACGTGGTCGGGCCGACGAATCGAAAGCCACGCCGCTTGAGCTCCTTGGCCATCGCCGTCGACTCGGGCGTCACGGCGGGGACGTCGGCCAGCGTGCGTGGCCGGGGCCGGTCGCCGTCCGGCGCGAACGACCAGAGCAGCTCGTCCAGCGGGACGTCCAGCTCGAGTACCGCGCGGGCGTTCTGGCAGGCCGCGTCGATCTTCAGCCGGTTCCGCACGATGCCGGGGTCGGCGAGCAGCCGGGCCCGGTCCGCGTCGTCGAAGGCGGCCACCTTCGACGGATCGAATCCGGCGAACGCCCGCCGGAACGACTCCCGCTTACGCAGAATGATCAGCCAGGACAGCCCGGACTGGAAGCCCTCCAGGGTGAGCCGCTCGAACATCGGCGCCACCCCGCGCAGCGCGCGGCCCCACTCCTGGTCGTGGTAGGCCACGTAGTCCGCGGTGGACAACCCCCACGGGCAGCGCCACTGGCCATCCGGCCCGAGCACCGCCCCACCGACCCGCACAGCCTCGGTCATGCCTCACCCTCCCGATCCGCCGGGTAGCTCTCACAGAACCGAGCCAGCCGGCCCAACGACCAGCGCACCCCGGCGGCGAACACCGGCCGCAGCGCCGACCACCCGGCCCGGCCGAGTGGCCCGAACGGCAGCTCCAGGCGCTCCGCCCAGTGCACCACCGAGCCGCCGCCGGCCTTCGGGGTCACCGCGAACTCGCCCTCGCCGCGCACCAGGTGCCCGGTGTGCGTCACCACGCAGCGGCGCCGGGCCGGGTCCCACTCGGTGATCATCATCGTGTCCACGAAGCCGAACGGGCCGTAGCCGGTCCTCGCGCTGAGCGTGGACCCCACCGACCGGCCGTCCCCACTGGTGACCGCAACCCGGGTGCCCAACATCCACTCGCCCTGGCGCGCCCAGTCGGTGACCGCCGACCAGGTGCGCTCCGGTGGCGCGCTCACCTCGGTGGCGAGCTCGAGCTCCCGCCGGTTACCGCTCATCCGGCACCGCCGGAGACCGCCGTTCCCCCGGAGCCGCCACCGGCCCGTTCGGCCGCCTCCAGCTCGGCGATCCGGCCGTGCGCCATGTCCAGCTCGCCGTGCACCCGGTGCAGCTCGATGGCCAACCGTTCGAGCACCCAGTCCACCTCGGCCATCTTGTAGCCGCGCAGCGCCTGCTGGAACCGCAGTGCACGGACATCCTCGGCGTCGATGCTCTCCCCGGGCTCGGGCAGCCAGGTCGGCGTGGCCGACTTCGGGATCGGGGCGAGCTCCTCGCCTCGACCGAAGATCGCGCTGGCGCCGAAGAAGAAGGCGGCCGCGACCCCGAGCAGCACCACGAGGTAGATCAGCGCCGTACCCATGCGACGACTCTAGTTGCCGGCCCTGTCAGGTATTCGGCGACAGGACCTCGCGCATCGGTGGCCGTTCGGTCACCTCGACGCGCTGGCTGGTGGGCAGCCACTCCCCTTCGAGCTGGCGGAACTGGGTGATCGCGCCGCCGGCGTCGGGCAGCCCGCAACGGTGCAGCGCGGCGGACAGGATCTGCCTGGCCATCACGCCGAGCTGCAGCAGCGACCGGTTGCGGTGCTTGCGGACCCCCAGGTTCACCTGCGCGAGCGCGTCCAGCCCTCGGTGGGTGTGGGTGTCCAGCAGCAGGCCGATCTCCACGCCGTAGCCGGCCGCGAACGGCACCGACTCGAGCAGCTGTCTGGTCGCCGCATACTCCCCGCCGAGCGGCTGCACGACGGCGGCCAGCTCCGGGCGCAGCGCGGCGAGCAACGGGCGCGCCAGCAACTCGGTGACCCGGCCGCCGCCGGTGTCCAGCTCGGCCGTCTCCAGCCGCAGCGGACGCCGGTAGAAGCCCTTGACCAACGCCACCCCAGGCTCGGTGAGCAGCGGTCCGAGCAGCGCGGGGACAAAGCCGGGGTCGAAGTCCACCAGGTCGGAGTCCAGGAAGACCACCAGGTCGCCGGTGGTGGCGGCGAGCGAGCGCCAGAGCACCTCGCCCTTGCCGGGCAGCGGCTCGATGTGCGGGAGCACCTCCTCGCGGCGGATCACCACGGCGCCGGCCTCGGCGGCCACCGCCCTGGTGGCGTCCGTGGAGCCGGAATCCAGCACCACCAGCTCGTCCACCAGCGGCTCCGGGCCCTCGGTGAGCGGGACGATGGCGGCCACGATGGGTCCGATGGTGGCCTGCTCGTTCAGCGCCGGCAGCACCACCGACACCCGCCGGCCGTGCTTGGCGGAGCGCAGCTGCTGGACGCTCCAGGTCGGCTGCTGCCAGGTGCGGCGGGCGAACCACCGCTCCAGATGCTCGTCCATCAAGCCAGCCCCCGCACGCAACCGGCCGGCGGGCGGGTGCCCAGGATGCTGGCCACCATGTCCACCGTGCGGCGGGTGGCCGCCACGTCGTGCGCCCGGAACACCCTGGCCCCGGCGGCGGCCGCCAGCGCGGTCGCGGCCAGGGTGCCCTCGCCGCGCTCCTCGAGTCCGACGGCCAAGGTCTCACCGATGAAGTCCTTGTGGGACAGCGCCATCAGCACGGGCCAGCCGGTCGCGACCAGCTCGCCGCAGCGACGCAGCAGCTCCAGCCCGTGCCAGGTGTTCTTGCCGAAGTCGTGGGTTGGGTCGATCAGCACGCCCTCCTTGGGCACCCCAAGCGCCACCATCCGCTCGGCCTGGCCGGTGAGCTCGGCGATCACATCCTCGACCAGGTGGGGGTAGCTGACCCGGTGCGGACGGGTGCGCGGGCGGGCGCCTCCGGTGTGCGAGCAGACCACTCCGACACCGAACTCGGCGGCCACCTCGGCCAGCTCGGGGTCGGCGCGGGCCCAGGAGTCGTTGAGGATGTCCGCGCCCTCCGCGCAGGCCAACCGGCCCACCTCGGCCCGCCAGGTGTCCACGCTGATCACCAGGTCGGGGTAGCGGGCCCGCACGGTGGCGAGGAAGGGCACCACCCGGTGGATCTCCTCGGCGGCGTCCACGGGGCTGCCGGGGCCGGCCTTCACCCC
>DATHIT010000825.1:0-2508 GCA_035489915.1 Pseudonocardia sp.
GGACCTGGCTGTTGAAGAACGTGCAGCCCTCGCATTGCTCCGCGGCGGGTTGGCTGGGCCACCAGGCGTGGAAGTATGCGATGAGCTGCTTCCGGCCTTCGAAGACGTCGAGGATCGTGATCGGTCCGTTAGGACCGATGATCTCGATGGTGGCGTCGACCTCCACCATCGGCAGCCGCCGCCGCTCCGCCGCGATCGCGTCCCCTTCGCGGGTGTGCGTCTTCTCCCGTGCGAACAGTGCTTCCCGCGCCTCCTGCCAGGTCTTTCTGTCGACCACAGGTGGGAGGGTCGGGCTGGGTGCTTGGTCCTTCATGATTGCCTCCGTGCGTTCGTTGCGGTTTTGCCCACCGACGAACGGGGCCATACGGATTCGACATCGGGCGGTGTCTTGTCGTAGCGGAGGCCTTTCCGACTGGATGGCGCGCGAGATGGGGCACGGGCACCGCCGCCCCGCCCCGGCTCAACCTTCCACCACCGCACCCCCACCGATCTCGGCACCGTGACACTGATCGGCAGCATTAGAGGGCCGAGCCCTTGTCCGATGGAAGAATTAGCCGCGTGGTCGAGCTCCGAGACGCCACGCTGGCCGACGCTCACGGCATCGCCACCGTGAACGTGCGGTCCTGGCGCGCCGCCTACCGAGGTCTCCTTCCCGATGACGTCCTCGCAGGCCTGTCCGTCCACGATCGGGAACAGTTCTGGTCGGGTCCGCTCACCACCCGCCCCGCGAACACCCGCATCGTCGTCGCGGCCATCGAAGACGCCATCGTCGGCTTCGCCGCGACCGGGCCACCGCTCGTCCCCGACGACCGCGCAGACCCCACCCTCGGCGACCTCTACGCGCTCTACCTCAACCTCGACGTCTGGTGCCGGGGCATCGGAACCCAACTCCACGCCGCCGCCCTCGACCGCCTCCGATCCTGCGGTTTCACCCACGCCGGCCTGTGGGTCCTCGACACCAACGAACGCGCCCTACGCTTCTACAACCGCCACGGCTGGACCGACACCGGACGCACCCAAGTCGACCACGGACCCGGAGGCACCGAGCTACACGAGCGACGACTCCAGCGCGAGCTGAACGTCTGAAGTCCGACGTGTCCGAGCTGCACTGTCGGCATGCGCCGAGGTTGCTGGCTCAGCCTGGGCGGACACACGTGTTTGACCCGGACGGTGGTTGGGGGCGAGCTCCAGCGGCCGCGATCGGCCCGAGCAGGTGGACGTGCCAGACGCGTGCCAGATGACCAGGTCAGTTACGGGGACTCACGGGGTCTGGCGGGTTGTCGCTCGGCTGGAGCCGTCCTCAAGAAGGCAGAGGTCAGCGTGCGGAAGCGTGCCTCAGCTTCCAAACTGGCTACGCGGGTTCGATTCCCGTCGCCCGCTCCACACCGCTCCGGCCCAGGTCAGGAGCGGTCTCTGGTGTCTAGGGGGCGGCGAGCAGTCGGACCTCGCAACGGCCCGTTATGCCAGATTCGTGCCAGATCACGACGCGGTCGGCGGTTCTGAGCCGGCCGAGCGGGTCGCTGCGCTGGCGCCTCCGCGCCAATGGCTTGGAGTCGCGCGGCCATTTGGGGAGGTCATGCAGGGCCGTCATGCCTGGGCCTGGGGTTCAGACTCTCTTCTCCGTATCAAGGCGGCGCCTGGCGGCGCCGGCTCGAAGCGGTTCTGCTCGGGTGGCTCCGCTGCCTCAGTCGTCGTGCTGGGCGATCGCCCGCAGGAAGGCGAGCGTCTCCATCTCGCGGTTGGTGGACTCCTCGGTGGTCGTGCCGTACCTGCGGTTGGCGGACAGTTTCACGATGGTGGTGCTGCTGACGGGGTCGATGTAGATGAACTGGTTGTAGACGCCGATCGCGGTGAACTCGCCGCGGTCGCCGGCGGGTATCCACCACTGGTAGCCGTAGCCCAGGTCGTAGTGGTGCCCGCCGACCAAGGGCCGGCCGGGCTCCAGGTGCGCAGCGGCGACGGTCACCGAGTCGCGCACCCAGGCCGCCGGGACGATCTGCTGCCCTGCCACACTCCGCTGTTGCGGTAGAGCTCGCCGAGCTTCGCGTAGTCGCGTGCGGTCAAATTTAGCCCCACGTAGCCTTGCTCGGTCCCCGCGGGGTCCACCATCCAGTAGCCGGGCGACACCATGCCGAGCGGTTCGCACAGCTTGTCCTGCATGTAGGCGGAGACCGAGCGGCCCGTGGCCCGGGCCACGAGCGCCGCCAGCGCCTGCGTCTCACCGGAGTTGTAGCGGCAGACGGTGCCCGGCTCGCTCTCGGGCACCATGGTGGCGACGGGCATCGTCGATGCTCGCGATGGGCCCTTCGGCGACCGCGATCCCGACGAGCGCGGAGATGAAGCTCTTGGCCACCGACATGGAGAGCCACTGGACGTCAGGTCCGCCGGTCAGGGTGTAGCGCTCGTACCGGACGACGCCGTCGATCAGCACGAGCAGTGCCGCCGTATCGGTGTCGGCCATGAACTCCTCGGCCGAACGCGCGGCGCCCTCGAATTCGTAGGTCTCCG
>DATHIT010000826.1:0-6335 GCA_035489915.1 Pseudonocardia sp.
CCGGTCGTCGTCCCGGCGCGGGAAGTCGGTGCGTTGGTGCGCGCCGCGCGACTCTTCCCGGCACAGCGCGCAGGCCACGATGCAGCGCGCCACGTCGAGCATGAAGTCCAGCTCGAAGGCGGCCAGCAGCTCGGTGTTGAACGTCCGGCTGTGGTCGTCGATGCCGGCGCGGTCGAACCGCTCGCGCAGCTCCTGGAGCTTGTCCGCCGCCTTCGCCAGCGCGCCGCCTTCGCGGTAGATGCCGACGTGCTGCTCCATCGCGTCCTGCATCTCGGTACGGATGTCCGCCATCCGCTCGCCGCCGTCGGTGTGGCGCTGCAGCTCCCGTTCCAGTCGCTGCTGCTCGTCGTAGATCCGCGACACCACCGAGAATGCCGGAAGGGACACCTCCGAGGCGAACTCGGCCGCCGCGGCGCCGGCGCGGGCCCCGAAGACCAGCAGCTCCGGCAGGGAGTTGGAGCCCAGCCGGTTGGCGCCGTTGATGCTCACGCAGGCGACCTCACCGGCGGCGTACAGCCCGGGCAGGCCGGTCGCGCCGTGGATGTCGGTGCCGACGCCGCCCATCATGTAGTGCACCACCGGGCGCACCGGGATCAGCTCGGTGACCGGGTCCAGGTTCTGGTAGCGCTGGCACAGCTCTCGCACGAACGGCAGCTTGCGGTCGATCAGCTCGGCGCCGAGGTGGCGCAGGTCGAGGTGCACCACATGGCCGTAGGGCGACTCGAGGGTGCGGCCCTTCTCCTGCTCGTGCACAAACGCCTGCGACACCCGGTCCCTCGGGCCCAGCTCCATGCTGCGCATCACCGGCGACGGGGTGGGCGTGCCGAGGTTGTAGTCCTGCAGGTATCGGTAGCCGTCCTTGTTGAGCATCCAGCCGCCCTCGGCCCTGGCCGCCTCGGTGATCAGAATCCCGGTGAACGGCAGGCCGGTGGGGTGGTACTGGACGAACTCCATGTCCTTCAGCGGAGCGCCGGCCCGGTAGGCCAGCGCCATCCCGTCACCGGTCTTGATGTTGGCGTTGGTGGTGAACGGGTAGATCCGCCCGCAGCCGCCGGTGGCCAGGATGACGGACTTGGCGACGATCCCCTCCACCCGCCCGGTGGCCAGCTCGATGGCCACGACACCGCGGGCGCGGCCCTCGTCCACCAGCAGCGTGGTCACGAAGTACTCGTCGAACCGGCGGATCTGTGGATACGACAGCGAGGTCTGGAACAGCGTGTGCAACAGGTGGAAGCCGGTCTTGTCGGCGGCGAACCAGGTGCGCTTGTTCTTCATCCCGCCGAACGCGCGGACCGCGATGTGGCCGTCCGGGGTGCGGCTCCACGGGCAGCCCCAGTGCTCCAGGCGCATCAGCTCTCGGGGTGCCTCGGCCACAAACGCTTCCACCGCGTCCTGGTCGCACAGCCAGTCGCCGCCGGACACGGTGTCGTACACGTGCTCATCGGCGGTGTCGTCGGCGGCGATCACCCCGGCCGCGCCGCCCTCCGCCGAGACGGTGTGGCTGCGCATCGGGTAGACCTTGGACACGATCGCGACGGAGAGCCTCGGGTTGGCCTCCACCACGGCGATGGCCGCGCGCAGACCCGCACCCCCGCCGCCTACCACCAGAACATCGACCGAAGCGGTCACGGTTCACCCGTCGTGAGGGGAGCTGTGCTCTTCGGACAGAACGCGGCCGTCGTGGCGCACGGTGGTGATGCGACAGCTCCCATCGTGGAACTCGTGATGCGTACGACGGCAGCCGCAGTCGTAGGTCACGTCGTTGATGGTGAGCCCGTGATCGTCGTGCTCGCGGTGACGGAGCCCGTCCCGGTACTTGCCACACGGAGCGCGCTCCGCGGTGAAGCGGATCTTCGTATCCACCTCACCCACCTCCCTCATCGCAGGCGGCCGAGCCTGTTCGGCCCGCTCAGGTTCGTCCCGACGTGCGGGGATCGCCACCATTCCCGATCACCGTTGATCGAGGCGAAAGAAAGCGAGTGCTGAGACAGTGTGCACCTCTCAGCGATTCTTGTCGCCTATTCAGCGGTGGTTGGGCGGGACGCCCAACGACTTCAGCAGGTGGCGCGCGGTGTAGAGGTCCAGGTGGGCGCCGCCGAGGTTCTTGTACACGGTGATCTCCTCGGCGTTCTCCCGGGCGGGTACCTGCCCGGTGCACAGCTGGAACAGGTCGCCCCGGATGTCGGCTGGGGAGAGTGCGCCGGTGGCCAACGCGTGCTGGATCTCGCCGGATCGCTCCAGCCCGTTGTGGGTGTCCACGAAGACGGCCGCGCGCCGCAGCGCCTCGTCGTCCGCTTCCCGCATCGCCGGGGTGAAGCTGCCGACCAGGTCGAGATGGGTGCCGGGGCGCAGCAGCTCGCCGCGGACCAGCGGCTCGGTCGACATCGTCACGCAGCTGACGATGTCCGCTCGGGCGACCGCCCCGTCCAGCTCGTCGACGGCTTCGACGTGCAGCCCCGGCACGGCGATCTCGGTGGCCAGGGCGGCGGCCCGCGCGGGCGTGCGGTTCCACAGCAGCACCGTGCGCAGCGAGGGCCGGACGCTGGTGTGCGCCGCGATCACGTGCGGGGCGAGCCCGCCGGCCCCGACCACGAGCAGCACCTCGGCGTCTTCGCGGGAGAGCAGCGCCGCGCCGAGCGCCGAGTCGGCGGCGGTCTTGCGGAACGTCATGGCCGCCCCGTCGGCGACCAGCCGCACCGAGCCGTCGGCGCCGTCGAAGAGCACGACGAGACCCTGCACGGACGGCTGCGTCCGGTTGCCGGGGAAGACGCTGACCAGCTTCGCCGCGATCATGTCGTTCGGCTGCCACGCGGTGAGCGCGAGGAAGCTGTTCGGCCCTCCGGTGGGGTCGGTGGCGACCACGGCGGAGAACTCGGGGGAGGCGTCCAGGTGCGCGCGGCGCAACGCCGCCACCAGCTCCGGGTACGGCAGGTGGGCGTGCACGGTGTCGGCGTCGGCGAACAGCACCATGGATTGATCATGCATGGCGGGGCCGGTACCGGGACACTGGTTCGGTGGAACAGCCCGGCTATCCGCACCTGCTCGCCCCGCTGACCGTGCGCGGCAAACCGATCCGCAACCGGATCGTCTCGTCGCCGCACGCCACCGGCTGGGAGCACCCCGGCGGGTTGATCTCCGACAAGGAGGTCGACTACCACGTGCGCAAGGCGGCCGGCGGCGTCGGGCTGGTGATGACCTTCGGCTCGGCCTCGGTGGACCCGTCCACCGCCGCGTCCTACGGGTCGATCGCGCTGTGGAACCCGGAGAACGAGCGGCAGCTGCGCCGCCTGGCCGACGGCGTGCACGCCCACGGCGGGCTGGTCATGTCGCAGATGACGCACATGGGCCACCGCGGCTCCTCGAAGGTCGCGCTGACGCCGGTGCGCGGGGTGTCCGACCTGCCGGAGCCCGAGCACCGTGAAGTCGCGGTGCCGCTGACCGTCGAGGAGTTGCACACGTTGGCGCGGCGGTTCGTCGACGTCGCGTTGCGGCTGCACCGATGCGGGTGGGACGGCGCGGAGGTCACCTCGTTCGCGCACCTCATCGAGCAGTTCTGGGACCCGGGGATCAACACCCGCACCGACCAGTACGGCGGCTCGCTGGCGAACCGGATGCGGTTCGGGAAGGAAGTGGTGGCCGCGGTCCGAGCGGCCGTGCCCGAGGAGTTCATCCTCGGTTTCCGGATGAGCCTGGACCCGCGCAGCGGCGGGCGGCGCATCGGGACAAGCACCGACGAGCTGTTCACCATCGCCACCGAGATGGCCGCGACCGGGGACATCGACCTGCTCAGCGTGACCGGTGGGGACGCGATGACCAGGCCGGCCCTGTCCGTGGCGATGGGCCCGGACTTCGTGCCGCCGGTGACCGCCGGCGACGCCGCGGCCCGGGTAACCGCCGTCGTGGAGGTCCCGGTGATTCTGGCCGGCCGGGTCAATTCCGGGCCGGCGGGGGAGGCGGCGCTGGCCGAGGGCAAGGCCGACCTGGTGGTGATGACCAGGGCGCTGATCGCCGATCCCGACCTGCCTCGCAAGCTGGCCTCGGGTGGCCGGGTCCGGCCGTGCATCGGCATCAACCAGGGGTGTATCGGGCGGCTCTACCAGCACTATCCGATCGTCTGCTCGGTGAACCCGGCGATCCGCGACCCGGAGTTGGAGCACGTGCCACCGACCGCGTCACCGCGTCGGGTGGTGGTCGTCGGCGCCGGGGTGGCCGGGTTGGAGGCGGCCCGCAACGCCGCGTTGAAGGGCCACGACGTGGTGGTGCTGGAGCGGGCGGGCTGGGTCGGCGGCCGGGCCCGGCTCAACGCGGTGCACGGTTGGCGTCGGAGTTGGCAGCAGTACCTGGACTTCCTCGCCGCGGAGCTGTCCGACCTCGGCGTCGTCGTCCGGTGTGGGGCGGTTGGTTCCGCGGCCGAGGTGCTGGCGTTGGCGCCGTCGGTGGTCATCGTCGCCACCGGGTCGCGGCTGCGGCCGATGCCGGGCATGTCGCTGGTGGACGCGGACGAGGTGATCGCTTCGCCGCCCCCGGTCCGGGCCGACGGGGTCGCCGTGGTGATCGACGACGACGGCGGGTTCGTCGCCCCGACCGCCGCCGCCGCGCTCGCCGAGCAGGGCTGGTCGGTCACCATCGCCACGCCGCTGCCGGCGCTGGCGGCCGAGGTCGACGCCACCCAGATCCGGTTCGTGCACGAGCGCCTGGCCAAGGCCGCCCCCACCGTCATCCCCGACGTGCGGCTGCTGCCCGAGCCCGGCGCGGACGTGGTGCTGGAGCACGTGTTGACCGGGGCGATCCGGACACTCCGGTCACCGGGCATCGTCGTGGTCGCCGGGCACCGACAGGCCGAGAACGAACTGCGCGGCGAGCTGCTGGCCGCCCGCCCCGAGCTGGACGTGCGGCTGGTCGGCGACGCGCTCGCGCCGCGCGGCTTCGACGCCGCCACCGCCGAAGGCGCCCTCACTGGCGCCGCGCTGTAGTGCCCCTGAGCGGCGCGCACTTCGACGCCTCCGCGCACAGGTTCCGACATGCGCGCGGAGGCGCGAAAGTGAGCGTGGCGCGCCGGATTACGGGATTAGGCGGGGGGCGCCGGTTTTTTCCGCTGAGGCCGGGAGGCCGTTGGCTTCGAGGATCTTGGTGATCGTGCCGTCGGTGTGTAGCTCGGCGATGGTTTCGTTGACGGCCTTCAGCATGTCCTGGTTGTCCTTGGCCATCGGGAACGTGGACTGCGCGGCCTCCTTTGACGCCGCGACACGGTCGTCGGGCTTCGCTACCTGGATCTTCGTGGCGGTGCCACCGAAGGTGTGTAGCGCTGAGCCGTAGCTGTCCACGCCGACCTCGATGCGACCGGCCTTGAGGTCCTGGTTCATGTCGACCGAGGACGGGTAGAGGCGCAGGTTGTTGCCGAGCACCTGCTGCAGCTCCTTGACCCACAGGTACCCGTCCACCGTGCCGACCTGCTTGCCCTCCAACTCCGCCACAGTGGACACGCCGGCGGCGGAGATGATGCCCATCTCGTCGAGGTAGAGCGGGTCGGAGAGGTTGACCACCTTGGACCGGGGCTCGGTGCGGTACCAGTCGCCGATGGCCAGGTCGGCGCGGCCCTGCTGCACGCTCGGGATGAGCGACGGGGTGTTGCCGGCCTGCGCGGTGATGGTCAGGCACTCGCGCTTGGCGATCTCCCGGACGATGTCGGCGTCCACGCCGCTGAGCCCGTCCGGCCCGGTCGTCCCCGAGTAGGGCGGCAGGTCGTGCACCGCGACCGTCAAGGTGCCCTGCTCGATGGTGCTGAACTGGTGCTTGGGCGTGCAGTTGCCGGCGGCCTGCGGTGCGCCGCCGCCACCACCGCACGCGGTGGCCAGGAGCAGGAGTGCGGCGCCGGCGCCGATGATCGCGACGCCGAGTCGGGATCGGGACATGATGGGCCTCGTTCCTGTCGGGTGTTAGAGATGGCGGGCCATCCGCCGCTCGGTCCAGGTGGTCAGCCAACCGGCCGGCAGAGTGATGATCAGGTACAGCAGCCCGGCCAACAGCAGCACGTCCAGGTAGCGGAACGTGTTGGAGCCGATCGAGTAGGACCGGCTGAGCAGTTCGGGCAGCGCGATGGTGAAGGTGAGCGCGGTCGCCTGCAGGATCAGGATCGCGAAGCCCAGCAACGCCGGGATGGCGATCCGGACGCCCTGCGGAATGACGATGAAGCGCAGCGTGTCCCGGTTGTTCATGGCCAGCGCCGAGGCCGCCTCCACCTCACCGTGCGGCACCGCCTGCAGGCCGGCCCGGAGGATCTCGCTGGTGTAGGCGCCGGTGGTCAGCGCCAGCGCGACGACGGCCGCGACGAACGA
>DATHIT010000827.1:0-6987 GCA_035489915.1 Pseudonocardia sp.
CCGTGCGCGAGGTCGACTTCAGCATCCGGCCCGGCGAGGTGCACGCGCTGCTCGGGGAGAACGGCGCGGGCAAGTCCACCCTGATGAAGGTGCTCTGCGGTGAGGTGAGCGGCTACCGGGGCGAGATCCGGATCGGCGGTCAGCCGGTCACGTTGAGCAGCCCGGTGGACGCGCAGCGCGCCGGCATCGCGATGATCCACCAGGAACTGGACCTGGTGCCCGCGTTGTCCATCGCGGAGAACGTCTTCCTCGGCCGCGAGCCGCGCACCCGGCTGCGCACCGTCGACGTGCGGCGGATGGTCCGGGACACCGCCCGGCTGCTGGCCCGCGCCGGAGTCCGGCTGGACCCACGCCGACCGGTCGAGCAGCTGCGCACCGGCGAGCAGCAACTCGTCACCATCGCCAAGGCGCTCTCCCTGGACGCCCGCATCCTGATCATGGATGAGCCCACCTCGGCGCTGTCCAGCCACGAGGTCGAGCAGCTGTTCGGGGTGATCAGCGAACTGCGCGGGGCGGGCACCGGCATCGTGTACATCTCGCACCGGATGGACGAGATCGGCCGGGTGGCCGATCGGGCGACGGTGCTGCGCAACGGATCGGTGGTCGCGGAGTTCGACGCCCGCTCGATGACCGCGGCGGAGGCTTCCGAGGCGATGGTCGGCCGGCCGCTGCACCAGATGTTCCGGACCAGCGCGCACCGGCCGGTGGTCGAGGCGGAAGAGCTGCTACGGGTGGAGGACCTGGTGGTCATCCCCCGGCGCCCGCGCGCTGGCCGGCGCGATCCGGCCGGGATCAGCCTGCGGGTGCGCCGAGGTGAGATCGTCGGGCTGGCCGGCCTGCTCGGCTCCGGGCGCACCGAGCTGTTGGAGACGCTGTTCGGCGTCGGTCTGAAGGGGCGCTGGAGCGGGCGGGTGTTGCTGGCCGGCCAGCCGGTTCGACCGACCGGGCCCCGCCAGGCGCTCGGGCTGGGTATCGCGTTCGTGCCGGAGGACCGCCGGATCGCCGGGCTGGCGCTGGAGCACTCCGTGCTGGCCAACACTGTGCTGTCGGTGGTTGGCCGGATCGCGAGGCTGGGGGTGGTGTCCCGGTCCACCGAGCAGGCCCTCACCCGGCGCACCACCGAGCGGCTCAGCGTGAAGTTGGCCTCGCTGAACAGCCCGGTCGGCTCACTGTCCGGCGGCAACCAGCAGAAGGTCGTGCTCGGCCGTGGCCTACTCACCGAGCCGACCCTGCTGCTGCTCGACGAGCCGACCAGAGGCGTGGACATCGGCGCGAAGGCGGAGATCTACCGGCTGCTCGGCCAGATCGCCAGCCAGGGCGTGGGTGTACTGCTGGCGTCCTCGGAGCCGGCCGAGCTGATCGGCATCTGCGACCGGGTGGTCGTGCTGCGCGGCGGGCGGAGCGTGCGGGAGCTGGACACCGACGGGGTCAGCGAGGCCGCGCTGCTCGCGGCGGCGATGGGCGAAGGTGCAATGGGCGAGGGTGCGATGGGCGAGGGTGCGCGGCCGCCGGAGCCGGCGCTGGGCCCGCGGCCGGAGCCGGCGCTGGGAGAAGCCGGATGACCGAGCACACCACGGCCGAAGAGGCGCGGGCCGCCGGCGCTACGCCCGACGTACCGACCCCAGCCGGCAGCCCGCCCGGCGGGGATGCCGGCCAGCCGCCGGCCGAGGAGCTCCCTGGCCGCGGCGCTCGGATCGGCGCCACGCTGTTCAAGTTCCAGAGCCTGTTCGGTCTGGTGTTGGTGTTTGTCGCCGCCGCCGCGCTGTCCCCGAGCCGCGACGGCGAGCTGGTGTTCCTGGACTCGCAGAACCTGTTCAACGTGGTGCGCTCGATCTCCGAGATCGGCATCCTGGCGGTCGGGATGACGCTGGTGATCCTGGTCGGCGGCATCGACCTGTCGGTCGGCTCGGTGCTCGGCCTGGCCAGCGTCGGCGCGGCGACCCTGCTGGTGAACAACGACCTCGGCGTCACCCTCACCGTGCTGCTGGTGCTCGGCATCGGCCTGGGGTTCGGCCTGCTGCAGGGGTTCTCCGTGGCCAAGTTCGGCATCCAGGCGTTCATCGTCACGCTGGCCGGCATGCAGATCGCCCGTGGCCTGGCCCGGATCTGGTCCGGCGGCCAAGGTATCTCGATCACCTACGGCGACGGACCGGGGCAGGCTCCGGTGGTGTTCTCGCTGCTCGGCGAGCGGACGTTCAACGGCCTGGTACCCATCCCAGCGCTGATCTTCATCGTGGTCGCCGTGCTGGCCATCGTGCTGCTGCGGGTCAGCGCGTTCTCCCGGCATATCTACGCGATCGGCGGCAACGAGAAGGCCGCCCGGCTCTCCGGCGTACCGGTCACCCGGGTCAAGATCGCGGTCTTCGGGATCTGCGGGGTGCTCGCCGCGCTGGCCGGCCTGGTGCACGCCGGGCAGCTCAACTTCGGCGCACCGAACGACGGCGCCATGTACGAGCTGGACGCCATCGCCGCCGTGGTGATCGGCGGCACCAGCCTGATGGGCGGCCGGGGCTCGGTGGTCGGCACGGTGGCCGGCGCGCTGCTGGTCGGCGTGCTGCGCAACATCCTGGCGCTGAACAACATCGACTCGAACATCCAGCTCCTGATCATCGGCCTGGTCATCGTGCTCGCCGCCGGCCTACAGCGGCTCAGACCCGCGTCCGTGAGTTCCTAGGAAGGGGAAACGCGCATGACAACGAAGTCTGCCGGCCAAATCTGGGCGGCCGCGCTCGCGGCCTGCGCCCTACTCGCCCTGTCCGCCTGCGGGACCACCAGCGAGAACACCCAGCCGAAGCCCAGCGGCGCGCCCACCGCGGCCAAGTGTGGCGCCGACGGCAAGTACACCATCGGCATGAGCCAGGCCAACGTGGCCGAGCCGTACCGGCAGCGGATGGATGACGACATTCGCAAGGCCGCCGCCGCGGTCCCCCAGTTCACCGTGAACTTCGCCGACGCCGCCCAGGACAACTCCAAGCAGGTCGAGCAGGTCGACACCTTCCTCGCCCAGCGGATCGACCTGCTGATCATCAGCCCGAACGAGGCCACCCCGCTCACCGCCCCGGTGAAGCGAGCCTTCGACCGGGGCATCCCGGTGCTGGTGCTGGACCGCAAGGTGGACGGCGACGCCTACACCTCGTTCATCGGCGCGGACAACGTGGAGATCGGCCGCCAGGCCGGTCAGTACTTCGCGACGACCCTGCTGCCGAACGGCGGGAAGATCGCCGTGCTGCGCGGGCTGGCCGGCTCGACCCCGGCGAAGGAGCGCCTGGACGGGTTCAACGACGGCATGAAGGGCTCGAACATCCAGGTCGTGGCCACCGCGGACGGTGACTGGCTGCGGGACAAGGGCCAGCAGCAGGCGGACGCGGTGCTGAAGGCCCACCCGGACATCCAGGCGATCTACGCGGAGAACGACCCGATGGCCGAGGGTGCCCGGATCGCCGCGCAGAACGCCGGCAAGCCGGACCTGCCGATCACCGGCATCGACGCCCTGCCGATCGAATCGGGCGGAATGAAGGCGGTGTCCGCCGGCCGGCTGTCCGCCACCTGGATGTACCCGACAGGAGGGAAGGAAGCGATCGACACCGCGAAGCAGATCCTGCTCGACTGCCAGCAGGCGCCCAAATCCCAGACCCTGCCGACCCGGCTGATCACCAAGGACAACGCCGACCAGGTATATGCCGAGCTGAACAAGAGCTGACCGACGACCCGCTGGGCGGCCACCCGCACTGGGCGGCGACCGGTACTGGGCCGCCACCCGCACTGGGCGGCGGTTCCGGCACTTCGTGGCGATGGGGGCCGCGAAGCGCCGGGGCCTTCGCCGCGCCGGGGGTGACCGCGCCACAGGTGACCGCGCTACAGGTGACCGCGCTTCAGGTGACCGAGAGCTCGGCGCCGGCCGGACAGCTCAGGTCCGGCGGCTGCTGCCGCGCTCGATCAGCCGGGCCTCGAGGGTGCGGACGGCGGGCTCGGAGGTGGCGCCGCCGATTCGGTCGAGCAGCAACTCGGCGGCCAGCGCACCCAGCTCGTAGGCCGGTTGCGCGACCACGGTGAGCGGCGGGTCGATCAGCGTGGCCCAGGGCGCGTCATCGAAGGCCACCACCCCGACGTCGGTGCCCAACCTCGACCCGGCCGCCCGCAGCGCCTCCAGCACGCCGATCGCCTGCACACTGTTCGCCACCAACAGGCCGTCCACTTCGCCGGCGCGCAACACCTCGGCGGTGGCCCACTCGCCGCCCTCGGCGCGGTATTCGGTGCGGCGCACCAGCCGAGGGTCCTCCCGGCGACCGGCGGCGGCCAGCCCGGCTCGATACCCGGCCAGCCGGTCGTCGGCGGTGCGGATGCCGGCCGGGCCGGTGACGCAACCGATGTGCTGATAACCGGACCGAATCAGGTGCTCCGTGGCCTCGGCGGCGGCCAGGCGGGTGTTCACCAGCACCTGGTCCACCCCGGACAGCGGCCGGTCCACCGCCACCACCGGGGTGCCCCGACCGAGCAGCGCGCCGACGTTGGTCGACTCCCCGGACGGCGAGAGCACCACACCAGCCACCCGTTCCTCGACCGCCATGTCCAGGTACCGGCGTTCCTTGTCCAGGTTCTCGTCGGAGTTGCACAGCACGACCGAGTAACCGGCGATGAGCGCGACGTCCTCCACACCCCGGGCCACCGAGGTGAAGAAGGGGTTCGCCACATCCGAAATGATCAACGCCAGCACGGCGGTCCGCCGCTTGCGCAGGCTGCGGGCCAGGCCATTCGGGTGGTAGCCGAGCTCCGCCACCGCCGCGCGAACCCGGGCCGCCAGCTCCGGATCGACCGTTGCCTTGCCGTTCAAGGTGCGCGAGACAGTGGCCACCGAGACGCCCGCCCGGGCGGCAACGTCAATGATGGTCGCCATGTCGGTCGCCTCTTCCCGGCCAGCCAGCGGCCTGTTGCACCGCCCTCGGCGCAGAATAGCGCGAACCTGAGAAAACGATTACTCCGTCGCCGATCGGCATCCGGGTGCACCTGGCCGACGGCTCTCGTCGAGATCGACATCTGGGCTGTTATAACGCACTGAGAACAGCCCTGGCGTCGATCTCGACGCCTCCGGCCCCGAGTCTCGGGCCCGCGGCGCGGGTTTAGCGGCGGTGGACCCTAGGATCGATCCACGTGACTGAGTTCGAGGTGTGGGCGCCGCGGCTGCAGCGGGTCCGGGTGGACGTGGCCGGCACGGCGCACGACTTGAGCCCGGCGGGCGGCGGCTGGTGGCGGGTCGAGGTGCCGACCGCGGGTGTGGGTACCGACTATGCCTACCTGCTCGACGACGATGCCACCCCGCTGCCCGATCCGCGCTCGCGCCGCCAGCCCCAGGGTGTGCACGGCCCCTCCCAGGTGTACCGGCCGGAGGCGTTCGCCTGGACCGACCACGACTGGACCGGGCGGGCACTACCCGGCAGCGTGATCTACGAGCTGCACATCGGCACCTTCACCCCGGCCGGCACCTTCGACGCGGCGATCGAGCGGCTGGAGCACCTGGTCGATCTGGGCGTGGACCTGGTCGAGGTGCTGCCGGTGAACGCGGTGGACGGCCCGCGCAACTGGGGTTACGACGGGGTGCTCTGGTACGCGGTGACCGAGAACTACGGCGGGCCCGAGGCGTTCCAGCGGTTCGTGGACGCCTGCCACCGCCGGGGCCTCGGCGTGGTGCTGGACGTGGTGTACAACCACCTCGGCCCGTCCGGGGCGTACCTGGACCGGTTCGGGCCGTACTTCGCCGGCCAGAACATCTGGGGTCCGTCGCTGAACCTGGACGGCCCAGGCTCCGACGAGGTGCGCCGGTACGTGCTGGACAACGTGCGGATGTGGCTACGCGACTTCCACCTCGACGGGTTGCGGCTGGACGCGGTGCACGCGCTGCACGACTCCCGCGCTGTGCACCTGCTCGAGGACGTGTCCACCGAGGTCGAGGCGCTGTCCGCGCACGTGCGCCGGCCGCTGTCGCTGATCGCCGAGTCGGACCTGAACGACCCGAAGCTGGTCACCGCGCGGGAGGGCGGCGGCTACGGTCTGCACGCCCAGTGGGACGACGACATCCACCACCAGCTGCACGCCGCGCTGACCGGGGAGCGGCAGGGGTACTACGTGGATTTCGGGTCGCTGCCCGGGCTGGCCGCCACGCTGCGCCAGGCCTACTTCCACACCGACACGGAGTCGACCTTCCGCCGCCGCGCCCACGGCCGCCCGGTGAACACCCGGCTCATCCCCGGCCACCGGTTCCTCGCCTACCTGCAGAACCACGACCAGATCGGCAACCGGGCGGCCGGCGACCGGATCTCCGCCACGCTCTCCCCCGGCCTGCTGGCCTGCGGGGCGGCCCTGGTGCTGTGCTCGCCCTACACCCCGATGCTGTTCATGGGCGAGGAGTGGGGCGCGACCACCCCGTGGCAGTTCTTCTCCCACTTCCCGGATGCCGAGCTGCGGGAGAACGTGCGACTGGGACGGATCAAGGAGTTCGCCGAGCACGGCTGGGACGCCGCCGCCGTGGTGCCGGACCCGAACGCGGATGCCACGTTCACCGACTCGAAGCTGGACTGGTCGGAGCCGGACAAGGAGCCACACGCGAGCCTGCTGCGCACATACCAGGAGCTGATCGCGCTGCGCCGGTCGCGCCCCGAGCTTTCCGACCCGTGGCTGTATCGGCTGCGGGTGGACGTGCGCGAGGCGGACCGGATCATCGTGCTGCGCCGGGGCGCTCTGTGGGTGGCAGTGAACCTGGGCGCCGCGCCGGCCGTCGTGGCGCTCGGCAAGCCGGCCGGGGAGATGCTGCTGGCCAGCGCGGACGCCACGATCGACGGCACCGAGTTGTCCCTGCCCGCCGAGTCGTTCGCGGTCATCGAGGTCTGAGGCCCGCCGAGTGGGGTGAACCACCCGAGAGTTTCTATTGGTCCCACCACAGAGCGGTCACGGCTGACTGCCATGGGCCCTAGAGTGCTGCCATGACAGTGCCGT
>DATHIT010000828.1:0-2765 GCA_035489915.1 Pseudonocardia sp.
CCTCGGCCGGCTCGGCGGCGGTGACCTGCTGCCCGCCGGTCGCGGTGAACCGGACCGCGTCCCCGGCGCCCAGCCGGCCGGCCCCCTCCAGCTCGACCTCGCCCCTGGCCACGAACAGGTGCAGGAACGGCGCCTCGGGTAACGACACGGACCGACCGGCGGCCAGCCTGGCCACATACAGCGCGGCGTACTCGTTCTTGATCCTGATCGCCGATTCGCCGTGGTGCTTGGCCATCCCGGAAGCAACCGGGACCAGCCCGCCGGAGAGCAGCTCGCTGTCGATCTCGAGCTGCTCGTAGCCGGGCTTGATGCCAGCCTCGTCCGGCACCACCCACATCTGTACGAAGTGCACCGGCTCGTCGGGCGGCGCCGCGCCGGCGACCATGCCGCGGGCGTCGTTCTTCTCCGAGTGCAGGATCCCGGTGCCGGCGCTCATCCGCTGCGCCAGGCCTGGGTAGATCAGCCCGGAGTGCCCCTCGGAGTCCTGGTGCACCAGCGAGCCGCGCAGCACCCAGGTGACGATTTCCATGTCCCGGTGCGGGTGGGTTTCGAAACCGGTGCCGGGCAGCACGGTGTCGTCGTTGTTCACCAGCAGCAGGCCGTGATGGGTGTTGTCCTGGTCGTAGTGGTGGCCGAAGGAGAAGGAGTGGTGCGAGTCGAGCCAGCCCAGGTCGGTGTCGAACCGATCCGCCGCCCGCCGGACATCGATCCTCGGCGCCAAGCCTGTCGTCACTGTGTCGGCACGAGCGAAGCGGTGCGGACTGGAGGCTGGACCGAGGCGGCGTAGGGCCTGCCAGCACCTGCACCGGGCTGCTCGACCGCCGGGCCGAGCGGGGTCAGCGGGGCGAGGGCGGTCAGGTCGAGCATCGCGGCGGGTCGGATGCGCGGGACCCCGGATCCGCCGCCGGAGGTGATCCGGCGCGCGATGGTGAGCGCGGAGTTGATCGGAATGGCGTACCCGGTACCGCCGTCGGAGGCCTGAACCCGGAAGTTCCCCGAGGCCGCCGTATCCACCCCGACGACCTCCCCGGCGGTGTTGACCAGTGGGCCGCCGGAGTCGCCAGGGCGCACATTGGCGTCCACCTCGATGAGCCCGCTGAGCCGCTCCACCTTGCCGGTCAGCTCATCGTGTGCGGAGATCGACCGGCCGAGCGCGGTCACCGTGCCGGTCGCCACGCTGGGCCTGACATTGGCGCCGTCCGCGTTGCCCACCGCCGCGATCTGGTCGCCCACAGACACCGTGTCCGAATCGCCGAACGTCGCCGTGCGCAGGGCGGACGCACCGCTCAACTGCAGCACCGCGATGTCGTCGTCGCGGTCCCGGCCGACCACCCTGGCCTGGTAGGTGCGGCCGGTGGCGGCGTTGGTGGCGCGGATGCTGGTCGCCCCGTTGATCACGTGGTTGTTGGTCAGCACCTGGCCGGAGGAGGTGAGCACGATTCCGGTACCCGCCGCGGTGGCCCTTCCCTTTCCGATCACCGTGTTGACGTTCATTACGGCGGGCGCTACGACCTCGGAGATCCGGGCGGACGACACCGGCTCCTCGGACCGTCTCTGATCGGACCCCACTCGGTCCGGCTGGTCCGCGTCGAGTTCGTCCGAGTCCAGCTCGTCCGAGTCGGCCATCAGGGCCACACCGGCGACCGAGGGGCCTTCCGACGGACCGGTGGACGGCATCCACCCGGCCGCCCATTGCGTCGGGCCGACCGCTAGGCCGGCGAGCACCAGCGCCGCGACGACCAGCGGGATGACCGGGCGGCGGGCAGGTCGGCACGGTGGAACCGGCGCGGGTGAGCTGGCTTCCATCGGCCGTGCCTCCTCAGATCCGCCCACTGTCTGTGACCAGGGTGCCAGGGAAATCCACGGCTAATGAGTGAAATCAGCGACTCGGGGGACAAATTTTGATCACGAAAGGTCAGAACAGGCTGTTCAGCCAGTCGGTGAACCGGTGCCAACTGCTCTTGACCTTGTCCGTGATCGTGTCGGTCACGGTGTTTTTGACCTTGTCCGCGACCTTGTCGGTGACCGCCGACGGCAGGTCGGGCACGCTCACGCCGGGCACCGAGACGGCGGGCTGGGCGGGCGTGGCTCCGGTTGCCTGCACCGGCGTGGCCTGCGCCTGAGGCGCCGGCGTGGTCACCGCCGGGGCAGGCCCCGTGGCCGTGGGCGCCGCCGGGGTTGCGGCGTTATCCGCGTCCGCCGCGGAGAGATCGCGGTGGTGGCCGAGCAAGGCCACCGCAATGAGCGCGAGCAACACCAGCACCGGCAACCCGAGGGCGATCAGCTGGGCCGGTCCGGCGTGGTATCCGGGCGGGGCCACGATCGGCTCGGTCGCGCCCCCGGAGAGCCGCGTGGCGGCCCGTTGGGCGCTCAGCCGGTCGCTCGGGGCGAGCTGCGTCATCGCGAGCAACGCCCCAGCCAGTGGCCCAGGTACCTCGTTGGGCACCACCGGTGGCGCGGCCAGCCGCATGCTCGCGGCCTGCCAGCTGTTGCCCGGATACGTGGGGGTGCCGGTGACCGCCTCGAGCAGCACCAACCCGAGCGCGTACACGTCGGCGGGCGGCCCGAGCGGCTCGCCGTTGACCTGCTCGGGCGCCAGGTAGGGCACGCTGGCCGGGTCCATTGCGTCGGGTGGCAGGTCCGGCGGGTCGAGCAGCCGCGCCCGGCCGTCCGACTCCAGCCGCACGGCCGCCGGGGTGACCTGTCCGTGCCGGTTGCCCTCGGCGTGGCGTACCGCCAGCGCGGCGGCGAGCTGGGCGCCGACC
>DATHIT010000829.1:0-8699 GCA_035489915.1 Pseudonocardia sp.
AGGCGTGAATTCACGGTCTCCCCGGGCGACGACCGCGCTGGTCACCGGGGCCGCCGGCGGTATCGGGACCGCGGTGGCCCGCGCTCTCGCCGCCGCGGGGCACCCCATCGCGCTGCTGGACCGCGACGAGCGGGTGCACGCCGCCGCCGACCAGCTGCGCGGCCACGGGGCCAGCGCGTGCGGGCTGGTCGGCGACGTCGCTGATGCCGATTCGGTTAGGGCGGCGGTAGCGGCGACCGAACGAGAGTTGGGACCGATCGGCGTACTGGTCAACGTGGCCGGCGTGCTGCGCACCGGACCGATTCTGGAGCTGGACGACGAGGACTGGGCGGCCTGCCTCGCGGTGAACGCCACCGGAGTGTGGAACACCGGTCGGGCGGTGGGACGGCTGATGCGCGCGCGGGGCAGCGGCAGCATCGTCACGGTCGCGTCCAATGCCGCCACCGTGCCCAGGGTCGGGATGGCCGCGTACTCGGCCGCCAAGGCCGCCGCGGTGATGGTCACCCGGTCTCTGGCGCTGGAGCTGGCCCCGAGTGTGCGGTGCAACGTCGTCTGTCCCGGGTCCACGGACACCGTGATGCTGCGTTCGCTGTGGCCGGACCCGGATGACGACCGCGGCGCCGAGACGGCCGTGGTCGGGTCGCCGGAGGCCTTCCGGTTGGGCATCCCACTCGGCCGGATCGCCGAGCCGGAGGACATCGCTCGCGCGGTGGTCTTCCTGGCCGGTGAGGACGCCCGGCACATCACGCTGCAGACCCTCACCGTCGACGGCGGCGCCACGCTCGGCGCTTGATCGGTTGCCCCTGGCCGACCGGCTTCCATCCCCGAGGAAAGGACCGCTGTGTGCCCTGACTCCCCCGGCGACGGCCCGGATCACACCCCGTGGCCGGCCGAGACCGCGGCCCGGTACCGGGCGGCCGGCCACTGGCGGGGGCAGACCTTCGGCGTGCTGCTCACCTCGCTGGCCCAGGCGTACCCGGGGCGGACCGCCGTGGTCGGGACCGGCCCTGCCGGCCCCGCCCGGTGGAGCTACCCGGAGCTCGATCAGCGCGCGCACCGGGTGGCGGCTGGCCTCGTCGAACTGGGCATCCGACCCGGCGACCGGGTGGTGCTGCAGCTGCCGAACGTGCCGGAGTTCCTCACCGTGGTGTTCGCCCTGTTCCGGGTCGGCGCGTGGCCGGTGTTCGCGCTGCCCGCGCACCGGGACAACGAGCTGCGCTACTTCGCCGAGCGGACCGAAGCCTCCGCGATCATCACCGTGGACCGGCACGAGCGCTACGACCATGCCGCGCTGGCCCAGCGGGTAGCCGGCCAGGTGGCCTCGGTGCGGCACGTCGTGGTGCACGGCTCGGCCGGATCGCCGGGCGGGGCCGTCCCGCTCGCCGAGCTGGACGCCGCACCCCACGCGCTACCCGACCCGGACCCGGCCGGGGTGGCGTTCCTGCAGCTCTCCGGCGGCAGCACCGGGCTGCCCAAGCTCATTCCCCGGACCCACGACGACTACCTCTACAGCGTGCGGGAGAGCGCCCGGATCTGCGGGCTGCGGCCGGAGAGCGTCTACCTGGCGGCGCTACCGGTGGCGCACAACTACCCGCTCAGCTCCCCCGGCGTGCTCGGCGCGCTGCATGCCGGCGCGACCTCGGTGCTCGCGCTCAGCCCGGATGCCGACACCGCGTTCGAGCTGATCGAGCGGGAGCGGGTGACCATCACCGGCGTGGTCCCCCCGCTGGCGGCGGCCTGGGTGCAGGCGGCGGCGCGCACCCGGCGGGACCTGTCCAGCCTGCGGGTGCTGCAGGTCGGCGGGGCCAAGTGCGGGCGCGAGCTGGCCGAGCGGATCGGCCCGGCGCTGGGCTGCCAGGTGCAGCAGGTCTTCGGGATGGCCGAGGGGCTGGTCAACTACACCAGGCTGGACGACCCCGAGGATCTCGTGCTGGACAGCCAGGGGCGGCCCATCTCGCCGGACGACGAGCTGCGCATCGTGCACCCCGCCGACCCGACCGACCCGGGCGTGCCGGCCGACGCGGGCGAACTGGGCGACCGGGGCGCGCCGGCCGACGCGACAGTGCCGGACGGCGAGGTCGGCGCCCTGCTCACCCGGGGCCCGTACACGATCCGGGGCTACTACCGGGCCGCCGAGCACAACGCGATCGCGTTCACCCCGGACGGCTTCTACCGCACCGGCGACCTGGTGCGCCGGCTGCCCAGCGGACACCTCGAGGTGGTCGGCCGGGTCAAGGACCAGATCAACCGGGGCGGAGAGAAGATCGCCGCCGAGGAGGTGGAGAACCTCCTGATGGCCCATCCCGGGGTGCTGGACGCCGCGCTGGTCGCGCTGCCCGACGCCTACCTCGGGGAACGCAGCTGCGCCTACGTGATCCCCAGATCGGGCGTGCCGGAGCCGACCGCCGAGGAGCTGCGCCGGTTCGTCCGGGAGCGGGGCGTCGCCGCGTTCAAGGTGCCGGACCGGGTGCTGCTGGTGGAGCGGTTCCCGGTGACCGGCGTCGGCAAGACCAGCAAACGCGAGCTGCGCGCGGCACTCACCAAGGCGCAATCCACGACGAGCCGCCCACGACCGAGAGGCACCCGATGAGCCTGCCCCGCATCGACGCCTACCCGCTGCCCGACGCCGACGACCTCCCACCAGGGCGGGTGGACTGGCGCCCGGACCCGGCGCGGGCGGCCCTGCTCGTGCACGACATGCAGCGCTACTTCCTCGCCCCGTTCGAGCGGGACGCCGACCCGCTGCGCGGCGTCACCGCAAACATCGCCGCGCTGCTGGCCGAGTGCCGGAACCGGGACATCCCGGTCTTCTACACCGCCCAACCCGGTCGGCAGAGCGCCCGCGACCGGGGGCTGCTCACCGAGTTCTGGGGAGACGGCATCGGCTCGGTGATCGACACGGATCCGCGCGCCGAAGATGTGGTCGACGAGCTCGCCCCGCGCCCCGGCGAGGTGCGGCTGACCAAGTGGCGCTACAGCGCGTTCCAGCGCAGCAGCTTCGCCGAGCAGCTCGCCGACCGCGGCCGGGACCAGCTGTTGATCACCGGTGTCTACGCGCACATCGGCTGCCAGGCGACCGCCGTGGAGGCATTCATGCGGGACGTGCGCCCGTTCCTGGTCGCCGACGCTGTCGCCGACTTCTCCCGGCGCCACCACGACCAGGCCGTGGAGTACGTGGCGCACCGTTGCGGAGTCGCCCTCAGCACCGCCGATGTGCTCACCTCGGTGCGCACCGCTGACTCGGTCGCCCGCGCCGCCGGCTGAGCGCGCCCCAAGGTCGGCGCGTCTGCCAAGCTCGGCACATGATCAGGACCGCGATCTTCCGGGTACGCCCGGAGAAGCTCGAACGGCTCACCGCATGGCTGGCCGAGCCGCGGGACCGGGTGTGAGCACGTCGCGCGCTGTGTGAGCGGCTGGGGCGGCTGTGTGAGGGAGGTTCCTAGTCAGGCCCTACTAGGCGTGTCGTTCGTTGTTTCCGTCGCCGGCGGTGAGCACGTCCACCTCGTCGGGGGCGTCCGGGTCTGGCTCGGGCGCCGCGTTGGTGGCCACCGAGTGGCGGGCCCTGTCCATGTCCAGCTCGATGCCGCTGCTGCCCAGGCGCCAGTAGGCGTAGGCGTGGGTCTGGCGGCGGGACAGACCCCGGTGCTCGGTGGCCCAGGCGCGCAGCGCGCGTACCACCCGCAGCTCCCCGGCGACCCAGAACTCGAGGTTGCCGTCCGGCCAGGGCAGCTGCTCCAGCGCCTGTCGCAGCGCCGGGCCGTGCGGGCCGCCGGCGCGGTGCGCCCAGCGCAGCGTCGACCCGGCGGGTGCGGCGAGGGGCTGCTCGTCCTCCGGCCCGTCCACCTCGACGATGGCGTGAGTTGGCGCGGCGGGGTCGGCGGCGGCCAGGATGCTGGCGATCGCGGGCAGCGCCGAGTCGTCGCCGGCCAGCACCGCCGCGTTGATCCCGGCGGTGGGTTGCGCGTGCACCCGGGGACCGGCGAAGGGCACCCGGTCACCGGGGCGGACGTGCTCCAGCCAGACCATGCCGGGGCCGCCGGCCGCGTGCAGCACGATGTCCAGGTCGATCTCCCGCTGCTCCGCGCGCAGTTCGCGCACGGTGTACACCCGGGCGAGGGGGCGTTGCTCCTCGGTGGACGGCTGGTGTTCCGCGGGCCAGGCCGGGTCGGGCAGGAACATCCGCACCGCCTGGTTGGCCGCCTGCCGGTCCAGCACATCCACGTCCGGTCCGCCGAGCACGACGCGGCGCATCGAGCGGGTCACCGGCTCCACCCGCAGCACGGTCAGGGTGCCCCAGTGCAGGCCGGAGTTGTGCCGGTTGCTGGACAGCACCTGGTCCAGGGCGGTGCCGGCGGCCGGGCCGTTCGGGCTGGTCATAGGTTGCCTCCGTGCTCGGACAGCGCTCCGTGCTTGGACAACGCTGTGCGCATTGGGCCGGCCACGGCGGCCGACCAGGTCTCGGCGGACGGCTGCGCGACCCCGGCCAGCACCTGCGCCAGCTCAACGTCCGCGGCCTCGCCGAGCAGCTTGGCGACGTCGACGCCCGCCTCGGCGGGATGTGAGGCGTCGTCGCCGGGCACCACCAGGGCGCGGCGGGTGTGCCGCCCGGCGCGGACCACCACGGCCGGGTCGGCGAGCGGGTTCTCCGAGGTCAGGCCCCGGAAGGAGGCGACGAGGCTGGCCGGGTCGGCCAGCGCGAGGTCCCGGCGCAGTGGCTCGGCCAGCCGATCCGGCAGCGAGCGCAGCCACGGTTCGAGCACCGCCTCGGCGCCGTCCCGCTCGATCTGGTCGGCCAGCGCGCGGTTCCGCGCGACCGCCTGCTCGGTGACCGGCTCGCCGGGTCGGTGGTGTGGGGCCAGCAGGGCGAGCGCGTCGATCCGGGCGCCGCCGATGGCTGGCGCGGCGGTGTCCTGAACCGCTCCGGCCCGGTGGCCGTCCTGCTCTGCCCGGGCCGCGGCGCGGATGGCCACCGATGCACCGAGCGCGAACCCGGCCACCACCACCTCGGTGTCCGCACCACGGCGCTCCCGGACCGAGCGCGCCCAGTCCAGCACGTCCTCGGCGAGCCGGTCCCAGGTGTGTGCGGCCGGGACCGGACAGCGGGACGCGCCGAACCCGCGCAGGTCCAGCGCGGTGACCTCGGCCAGGTCGCACACCGCCTCGGCCAACGGCAGCATCGTGCGGTGCGTCTGGTTCGCCGAGTGCAGCAACAGCAGCGCGGGCGCGGCGCCGGCCGGGGCGGGCAGGTGCACACCGTGCAGGTCGCATCCGTCGCTGGCCCGCAGTTGCATGGCTCGGACGGTCATCAGCTCACCTCGGTTCGTGGGTTGTCGGCGGTGCTCCGGGTCAGGGTGCGCACCCTCGGGTCGTCGAGGAACTCGCGCAGCCCCGGGCCGGCACCGAGCTCGGCGCGCACCCGCTGCACCAGGCGCAGCGCGCTCAGCGAGTCCGCGCCGAGCGCGAACACGTCGTCGTCCAGCCCGACCCGGTCGAAGCCCAGCGCCGAGGCGCACAGGTCCACCAGGCGGCGCTGCGCCTCGGTGCTCGGCGCGACATAGGGCGTGGACAGCGCCGGCCGCGGCAGCCCCGCACTGGGACGCGGCCCGGGGCCGATCGGCCGGGCGCCGTTCGAGGGGTCGCCACCGGGGCCGACCGCCGTCCCGGTCGTCGGGCCGATTTCCGGGCGGTCGGCCGGCTGACCCGGCCCGGCGCCACCCGCCGGGGCGCTGGTCACCGCCGGCGGGTCGATCCAGAACCGGCGCCGTCGCCAGGGATGACCGGGCAGCGCCACCATCCGGGCGTCGGCCGGGCGCAACGGAGCCAGCCGCAGGTCGACCCCGGCGCACCACAGCGCACCCAGCGACTCCAGCAGCGCGGGCACCGCTGAGGCCTTCGGCCCAGGCAGCAGGGCCACCGCCGGGGTGGCCTCGCCGAGCAGCTCGCGGGTGGCCCTGGCCAGCGCCCGCCCCGGCCCGACCTCGACAAAGGCCGGCCGGGTGCGCCCGGCCGCCGCACGCAGCGCGGGCCCGAAGTCCACCGGGCCGATGCTGTGCCCGACCCAGGCGTCCACGTCCCTGGCCCTGGTCTCGTCGGCCACCGCGCCGGTCACCGTGGAGACCCAGGGCAGCTGGGGCGGCTGCCACCGCTGCCCGGCCAGCAACTCGCGCAGCCGCGGCCTGGCCGGTTCCAGCAGCGGGCTGTGCACGGCGTACCCGGCCGGCAGCGTTCGGTGCGCGACCTCCTCGCCGAGCCCGCCCAGCCAGGCGTCCAGCGCGGCGCGGGATCCGGACACCACGCACGAGCTCGGCCCGGTGCGCACCGAGAGGTACAGCCCCTCGGGCAGGGACCCGAGGTCCTCCGGGGCAGCCAGCACCGCCTCCGCGCCGCCAACCCCGCCCGAGCCGGCGGCGTCCAGCAGCCGCTGCCGGTGCACCACGGTGGCCAGCGTGTCCGCCTGACCCAGCACCCCGGCGACGGCCGCCGCGGCGTACTCACCGAGGCTGTGCCCGAGCACGGTGGCCGGCCGGACGCCGAGGTCGGCGAGCAGCGCGGTCAGCGCGAACTCCACCGCCACCACCGCCGCCGAGGACAGCCCGGCCGGATCCTGGCGGCCGTCCGGCACCCGCCCCTCGCGCAGCGCGGCGACCAGGTCCACGCCGAGCAGTGGGGCCAGCGCGCGCCCCGCGTCGGTCAGCGCGGCGGCGAACGGCGGGCTCACCGAGGACAGCTCCCGCACCGCCTCGGCCGGCACCACACCCGCCCCGCCGTAGAGCAGCACCACCGGCCGGGCCGACCGACTCGGCCGTACCGGGTTCGCCGCCAGCGCCTCGGCCCGCGCGGCGAGCAGCTCGGCGGTGGCCTCGGTGGCCCACCGGGACGGCGCCAGCACGGCGGCGCGGAACGGCATGCTCCGCCGTCCCTCGTCCAGGGTGCGGGCGACGTCACCGAGGTCCAGCCCGGGGTGCGCGCGCAGGTGGCCGGCCAGCTGGGCGCAGCTGTCCACGAGCGCCTCCGCCGAGCGCGCGGACACCAGCAGCAGCTGCGGCTCGTCCCTGGCCGGCGGATCGTCCCTGGCCGGATCGGGGCGGGTCGCCGGTCGGGGAGCCTCGCGGAGCACCACGTGCGCGTTCGTGCCGCCGATGCCGAACGAGCTGACCCCGGCCACCCGGGGCCGGCTCCCCCTCGGCCACGGTTGCGGCTCGGTGACCACCCGGAACGGGCCGGCCGCGAAGTCGATCAGCGGGTTCGCCTCGGTGTGGTGCAGCGTCGCCGGGATCCGCTCCCGGTGCAGCGCCAGCACCGTCTTGATCAGCCCGGCCGCCCCGGCGGCGGTGTCGGTGTGGCCGATGTTGCTCTTCACCGCGCCGAGCCCGCACTCGCCGGTCCGGGCGGCCGCCGAGGTGCCGAAAGCGGCGGTCAGCGCGGCCACCTCGACCGGGTCACCCACCCTGGTTCCGGTGCCGTGCGCCTCCACGTAGTCGACATCCTCCGGCCGGACCCCGGCCGCCGCGTGCGCCGCGACGATCACCTCCGCCTGCCCCTGCGCGCTCGGCGCGGCGAAGCCAACCTTGCGCCGGCCGTCGTTGTTCACCGCCGAGCCGGCGATCACCGCATAGACGGTGTCCCGGTCGGCCAGCGCGTCGGACAGCCGTTTGAGCACCACGGCGGCCACCCCGTCGCCGCCCACGATGCCGTCGGCGGCGGCGTCGAACGCCCGGCAGCGGCCGTCCCGGGACATCAGCCCGCCGTCCACCCAGCGGTAGCCGAGGGCGGAGGCGGGGTTGAGGGTGGCGCCGCCGGCGATGGCCAGGTCGGTGCGCAGCCCGATCAGGTCCTGGCAGGCCAGGTGCACCGCGACCAGCGAGGTGGAGCAGGCGGTGGCCACGGTCATCGCCGGACCGGTCAGCCCGAGCAGGTAGGCGACCCGGGTGGCCAGTGTGCTCGGCGCGCTGGCCAATGCCATGGCCATCACCTCGGCGTGGGCGTCCGGGCCGGTGTGCCAGGGCAGCACGTTGCGCAGCAGGTAGCTGGGCACGCCCGCGCCGGCGTACACGCCGACCACCCGGTCCGGGGCCTCCGGGTCGTGCCCGGCGTGCTCCAGCGCCCGGTGAGCGGCCTCCAGGAACAGCCGGTGCTGCGGGTCCATGGTCTGCGCGTCGGCCGGGCTGACCCCGAAGTACTCGGCGTCGAACCTGTCGATCCCGTCGATCGCCGCGCGGCGCAGCACCAGGTCCGGGGCGTGCAGCTCGGCCTCCCGCCCGCCGGCGGCCAGGAAGGACGCCGGTTCGATGTCCCGGACCGCTTCCCTGCCCTCGACCAGCATGTCCCAGAAGGCCTGCACGTCCTCGGCGCCGCCGAACCGGGCGGCCATCCCGACGACGGCGATATCCAGGTCGGTGTCCTGCTCGGGGTTCCCCGCCGCACCGTGTTCGCTCATCGACGGCCCTGCCCGGCGCGTCCGGTCCTGGCCCGCCGGGCGCGGGTGGCCCTTTGGCGGGCCCGTTCCAGCCCGGGGTCCACCGGCTCGCCGCCGGGCTCGCCCGGTTCGCCCCGCTCGAGCAGCCTGGCCAGGTCGGCCACCGTGGGATGGGCGAGCAGGTCGAGCAACGCGGGCTCCCGTCCGACGGTCTCGGCCAGCCGCTGCTGCACGATGACCATCAGCAGCGAGTTCCCGCCCAGCTCGAAGAAGCCGTCCCGGG
>DATHIT010000830.1:0-3474 GCA_035489915.1 Pseudonocardia sp.
GCGGGGCCGCCTCGCGCGGCGGCCTGACTGGCGCTCTGCTCCGCCGGCCTGGCCGGTTCGCTGTCCGCCTCGACCGCAGGTCCGGGGCGCGGACCCGTTGAGGTGTTGGGCGGCGTCGGGGTGTTGGGCTGGGTCGGGGTGGCCGGTTGGCTGGCTTGATCGGCGTTGGCCGGGGCTTGGCCGGACTCGGCGTCGCTGGACTCGGCGTCGCTGGACTCGGCGTCGCTGGACTCGGCGTCGCTGGTCATGGCGGTGATGATCTGGTTGGTGGTCATGTGGTCGAAGCGGCGGTTGAGCAGCCCGAGTGTCACCTCGGCTTTGATCTGGTCGAGGGTGGCGGGGTGGCCGGCGCGTTTGACCTGGGTGGCCAGCTGGTGGATGCGTTCGCAGGCGGCGGCCGCTTCATCGGCCGGCAGGCCGGTGGCGGTGAGCGTGACCGTGCCGTCGGGGCGCAGGTAGGCGATCACCGCGCGTTCGGTGACGGCCCGTTCGTACTCGTCGCGGGCCCGCTCGGGATCGACAGCGATCACCGCCCGGGCGAGGCGGGCGGCGAGTTGGCCGGTGGTGAGCCGGCCGGCGAGAACCAGCAGATCCGTGCAGATCGACTCGACGTGGTGGGCTGGCAGACCGTGCAGGTGATGCCAGAACACCCGGGCCTTGGCCGGGTCGATACGCCCAGCGGACAGGGCGGCGTGCACCAGGGGCAAATGGAACACCAGCTCGTCGGCATAACACTGGGTGGCTTCCGCACTGCGCCGGGTCCACGCCAACGCCACGCGGAGTTCGTCGGCGGCATAGCGAGCCGACTCATCGAGAGTGGCGACCATGTCCAGCCCGGCAAACGGGTCACGCCGCCCCATTTCGGCGATGACACGCAAAAATTGTGCTTCGCCGTGGGAACGCTGCCGAGCTTGCGCCCGCAACACAACAGGCAAATTCTCACCCGCCACCCGAGAAATATCCAGTGAGGCGAGCACGGCGGCAAGTTCTGCACCCGGAGGAATCTCCTCCAAACCATCGGGAACCTGCTCAACCAACATGGCCCAAGAATATCGGCCCGCACCGACAAGAACTGACCGACTTGGAACAGAGGCCGCCAAGCCGAGATAAGAAAGTGGCGAGCGGCGCGGGAGCACAACGTCGAAAAGAACGACAGGGGCCACCCGCGCACGGCACATCACCGCTGCGTCGCGAAATCCCACCTGATCACACTGGCGACGCCGCCGACCACACCAAGCCCGAACCCGCCACTACCGACATCGCGGCCAACGACCACCGCACTGACAACCACCAGCCGTTGCAGTATTAGATCGTATTCTGCCAGCCGTAGACTTCGATCTAGCCGACCGCAAGTAACCGAGGGTCGCCTTAGCGCGCCTCTCGCTTGATCAACACCCGTGACCTACTGCCGCACGCTGCTGGCCGAAACCGGGATCGCGGTCGCGCCGGGCCGGGACTTCGACACCGAGCAGGGGCACCGCTTCATCCGACTGTCCTTCGCCGGCGCCACCGAGGAAGTCGCCGAATCCCTACGCCGCCTGGAGCGGTTCATCGGCTAGCGTCCGCGGGCATGACCGCCGGTGAATCCCGCCTGGTGGCCTGGGAGCGGCGAGTGGAGTGGCCGCTCACCGGGCTCGCCGTGGTCTTCCTCGGCCTCTACGCGTTCGACGTGTTGCACACCGGGCTGACCCAGCCGCAGCACGAGCTGCTCGACGTGGCGCTGACCGGAATCTGGGCGCTGTTCGCGGTCGACTTCGTGATCCGGCTGACGCTGGCCACCAACCACCGGGAGTTCTTCCGCAGCCACCTGTTCGATGTGCTGATCCTGCTGCTCCCGATGGCGCGGCCGCTGCGGGCGCTCCGGGTGCTCGCGGTGATCGAAGTGCTGAACAAGCGGCTGCGCGGCGGGCTGCACGGCAAGGCAGCCGTCTACGTGGTGGCCACCACGCTGCTGGTCGGCGGGATCGCCGCGCTGGCGGTGCTGGACGCGGAGCGGGACGCTCCGGATGCCAAGATCACCACGTTCGGCGACGCCGCCTGGTGGGCGTTGAGCACGATCGCCACGGTCGGCTACGGCGACCTGTACCCGATCACCATCGAGGGCCGGATAGTGGCGGGCACCCTGATGGTCGGCGGCATCGCCCTGCTCGGCGTGATCACCGGGTCGGTCGCGACCTGGTTCGTGACCAGCATCCGCGACCTCGAGGAGGAGGTCGAGGAATCCGGCGACGAGGTCAGCGCCCGGCTGGACCAGGTGCTCGCCGAGATGCGGTTGCTCTCCGCCAGGGTGGTCGAGCTGGAAGCCAGCCTGACCGCCAAAGACCGGGGCGATCAGACCACGCCGGGCGGCGCCGGGCGCTGAACCGAGGCAACCCGGGCGACGGTTGTCAGGCCGGGCGGCGGGGGGCGCTGATGCCGTTGTCGACCGGGCCGATCCGGGTGAGCACGGTGTCGATGTCGTCGTCGGTGAGATCGCCGTGCGTGACGAATCGGACCTGGTTGCCCATCGGGCCGGCGCGCACCCCGGCCTGCTCCAGCTGCCGCAACATGCTGGGCAGGTCCGCCGGGGTGAGCAACACGATGTTCGTCGCCGGGACGGTGACCCGCCAACCCCGGTCGGCCAACCCGGCGGCCAGCCGGGCGGCACGCTCGTGGTCCTCGGCGAGCCGCTCGATGTTGTTCAGCGCGACCAGGCCGGCGGCGGCCAGCACGCCGCCCTGGCGAACCCCACCGCCGAGCATCTTGCGCAGCCGCCGCGCCTCCTCGACGAACTCCACTGAACCGGCCACCACGGACCCGACCGGCGCGCCGAGCCCCTTGCTCAGGCACACCTGCACGGTGTCCACGCCTACGGTCAGCGCGGCCGGCGGCAATCCGAGCGCCACCGAGGCGTTCCACAGCCGGGCGCCGTCCAGGTGCACCTTCAGCCCGGCGCGGCGGGCGGCCGCGGCCAGTGCGGCGTGCTCGTCCACCTCGGTGACCACGCCTCCGGCGGCCATGTGGGTGTTCTCCAGGCACAGCAGGCTGGTGCGCAGCGTGTAGTACGGCCCGGGACTCCCGGCGGCGCGCAGCACGGCGGAGGCGGAGATCTTTCCTGGGCCGGCGTCGTGCTGCAGCGGGCGGGGCATCCCGCCGGCGATCCAGGCGGCGGTGCCCAGCTCGGCGTCCAGCACGTGCGCGCCGGCCGGCGCGAGGAACGCGTCACCCCGGCGCAGGTGCGCGGTCAGCGCAATGAGGTTGCCCATCGAGCCGCTCGGCACCCACAGCGCCGCCTGCGCGCCGAGCAAGGTGGCTATGCGTTCCTGCAGCTCACGCATGGTCGGATCGCCGTCAAGCACGTCGTCGCCGACCTCGGCGGTGGCCATCGCGGCACGCATCTGCCGGCTGGGTTGGGTGACCGTGTCCGACCTCAGGTCGATGGGGCCGGTCTTGCTGGCACGTACTCGACGCCCGGATCGGGACCCGGAATGGGAA
>DATHIT010000831.1:0-2741 GCA_035489915.1 Pseudonocardia sp.
CCGCGTCCAGCGGGGTGACCAGCGGCGGGATCACACCGCGCAGCCGGGCGGCCAGATCAGGCATGGGTACTCCGATCGTCGGGGACGGGTGCTGGCTCGGCGCCCAGTGCCCTGCCGAGCCGGGCCGGCAGGTCGAACCCGATGATCAGCGCGACCACCACGGTGAGGCTGGCGGCGAGCACGGTGAGCGCCGCGCCCAGCCCGCCGATGCTGGCGGCGATCGACGCTCCGGCCAGCGGGGCGACCGCGCCGCCCAGTGCGCCGACGTTGTAGCTGAAACCGAGCCCGGCGGCGCGCAGCCGGGTGGGGAAGTGGTCGCCGATGTACTTGGGCAGCAGCCCGGAGATGCCCGAGCTGGTGGCCTGCAGCAGGAACAGCAGCACCCACAGGGCCAGCACGTTCCCGGCGGGCAGCGCGAACACCGGGAACACGAACACCAGCGAGATGAGCAGCCCCAGCACGTAGGTGCGCCGGGTGCCCAGCCGGTCGGCGACGATCCCGGCCACGCAGCTGCCCGCCGCGTAGCCGAGCCCGGCCCAGGTCAGCGCGGTGGACACCTGGCCGGCGTCGTAGTGCAACACCGTCTTGAGGTAGGTGGGCAGCAGCGACTGGATCGGCCAGGAGTACAGGAACGCGCAGAACACCGTGAGCATGATCGCGATCACCACCGGCCACGACCGCCCGGCCAACTGCACCGCGAACGCGACGAACCCGGCCACCACGACCAGCACCAGCAGCGGCCACAACCCGCCGGCTCGCTGGCTGAACAGCGGCACCAGGGCCAGCGCGATGAGCGCCGCCAGCCCGGCGTTCAGGTATCGCCGGTTGCCCGCGAACAGCACCGAGGAGGTGGTGACGTCCTTGCGGTCGCCTACCTCGGCCTGCCACTGCTCGGCCTCCGGCAGCGAGCGGCGCAGGTAGAGCGCCAGCGCGATGGGAATGATGCCGACGTAGAACAGCCACCGCCAGCCGCCCTCCGGCACGATCACCCGGTAGCAGAGCGCGGCCAGCACCGTGCCGATCGGATACGCGGAGAGCAGGAACCCGGTGGCCCGGTTGCGCATGGTGGTCGGCCAGGACTCCATCACATAGGTGGCGCTGGAGCCGTACTCGCCGGCCATGCCGATGCCGACCACCGTGCGGAACGCGAACAGCGACCAGTAGCTCCAGGCGAACCCGCACAGCGCGCTGCCCACGGAGAACGCAATGATCGCCAGGATCATCGCCGGCTTGCGCCCGTACCGATCACCGATCGCGCCGAGCACCAGCCCACCCAGCCAACGGGACACGAACGCGGCGGATACCAGCGTCGCGGCCTGGCCCAACCCCAGGTTGAACTCGCTGGCGATCTCGGTGAGCACCAGGGTGATCAGAATGAAGTCGAAACCGTCCAGCAGGTAGCCCAGCCAGGCCGCGAAGAACGCTTTGCGCTGGGTTCCACTGAGCTCTCGGAACGACCGGGGGAGGGCGGGTGGCGTCACTGCCATTGGCCAAACCTCCGACTCAACCAGGACATAGGACGTCCTATGTCCAGCAGAACCCTAGATACCGTCCGCGCCACACGCAACCGTCCACGCACACCCCGGCGTCGGCACGCGCATGCCCCAGCATGTGCGTCGGGGCCGGGATGTGCGCGTGAGCGGCCGTAGACTCGGCCGCCGTGAGTGCTCGGGGTAATCAGGACGCGTTGCAGGGGGCGGTTAAGCGGTTGATTGTCGAGCGTGGGCTGGGCTCTGGGGCGCCGCTGCCCACCGAGTCGGAGCTGATGGCCGCGCTCGAGGTGAGCCGCCACCCGCTGCGGGAGGCGATGAAGGCGCTGCAGGCGCTGGGCATCGTGGACATCCGGCACGGGTACGGCACCTACGTCGGGTCGGTCCCGCTGAGCGGCTTGGAGGCGGGCCTCGCCTTCCGCGGCGCGCTGTCCGTGCGGGGCGACTACACGGACATCCGCAATCTGCTCGAGGTGCGCGAGGTACTGGAATCGGGCCTGGTGGGACGGGTGCTCGCGGCCTACGACCAGATGGACTTCGACGCGCTGGGCGCGGCCGTGGACGACATGGAGCGGGCCGCCGACCGAGGCCGGTTCGCCCCGGAGCGGGACTGGGCCTTCCACGAGGCGCTCTACCGGCCGCTGGGCAACCCGCTGGTGCTGGAGCTGCTCGGGGTGTTCTGGCGGGTGTTCAACACACTGGACACCGAGCTGCCCGGCCCAGGTGGCTCCCCGGCGGCCACCGCCGGCTGGCATCGGCGGATCCTGGAGGCGCTGCGCGCCAAGGATGAACCGGCTCTGCGGGCCGCCGTCGTCGAGCATTTCGCCGGCATCCGCGCCCGCGTCGCTACCTGAGGGCCTCGAGGCCGCGGGTCGGTGCCGAGCCCGGCGGGCTGGCGGCGGCGAGCTCGGCCAGCCGGGCCAGCGCCGGGCCCGCCGCGATCAGCAGCTCGGCGTCCCGCTCGGTCATCGCGGGCAACAACCCGGCCAGCAACGACGACCAGGTGGCCTGGAACAGCTCCCGGTGGCGCTCCGAGGTGGGGGTGAGCTGGAGCAGCACGCGCCGTTGGTCGTGGGCATCCGAAGTGCGCCGGAGCAGACCGCGCTTGACCAGTTGGCGCACCGTGTTGCTGACGTTGCTGGTCTGCAGCCGCAGTCCCCGGGCGACGTCGGACACCGAGGCGCCGGGGTGGGCGCCGACGAACTCCACCACGTCGAACTCGCTGGGCGGCAATGGGGGGAGCCCGACCTG
>DATHIT010000832.1:0-20711 GCA_035489915.1 Pseudonocardia sp.
GCTCTCCAAGCTCATGGTCACCCCCACGCCGAGGGTCGCGCTGATCGCCGCCAAGGCGTTCGCCTCGGGCCTGCGCGCGGTGGTGCAGGCACTGGCTGTGATGGTCGTCGCCGCGCTGCTCGGGGTGCACCTGGACCTCAACCCGCTGCACTTCCTGGGCGTGATCGTGGCACTGGTGCTGGGCTCCGCGTGCTTCTGCTGCCTGTCCATCACCATCGCCGGGCTGGTGCTGTCCAGGGATCGGCTGATGGGCATCGGGCAGGCCATCACCATGCCGCTGTTCTTCGCCTCCAACGCGCTCTACCCGGTGGAACTGATGCCCAGGTGGCTACAGGTGATCAACCACATCAACCCGCTGAGCTACGAGGTCGAGGCGCTGCGCGGGCTGTTGGTGGGCACTCCGGCGCGGCTCGCGCTGGACTTCGGCGTGCTGGTCGTCGCGGCCGCCGTGATGATCAGCCTGTCCGCCGCGCTGCTCCCCCGGCTGACCCGGGGGTGAGGTAAATGGGCAGCCGCGCCCGATCGGCCGGGCAAAGATGGACCAGTGGCTCGAGATCTTCACGCGCTGCCCAAGGCGCACCTGCACGTACACCTGGAGAGCACGGTGCGGCCGGACACCCTGCGGGAGCTGGCCGAGGCGAACGGCGTGACACCGCCGACCCTGGCGGACGGCTTCGCCGGGTTCCGCGCGTTCGCCGACCACAACGCGCTGATCAGGGCGAGTCCACGGCGGCCGGAGGACTTCGAGCGGATCGCCCGGGAGTTCTGCGAGGACGAGGTGGCCCAGGGCGTGGGGTACGTGGAGGTCACCTTCACCGCCGCGTCGCACGGCGAGCGGCTGGGCGAGCTGGACATGCCACTGGCGGCGGTGCTGCGCGGGCTGGCCGCTGGGTCCGCCGCGACCGGGCCGGAGTACCGGGTGCTGCTGGACCACTCCCGGCGGCAGTCGGTGGACCGGGCCTGGCGCACGCTGGAGCTGGCCCTGCAGCACGCCGACCAGGGCGTGATCGGGATCGGCATGGCCGGCGACGAGAGCTACCCGCTGGCGCCGTTCGCCGAGGTATGCGCGGCCGCCCAGCGGGAGGGGCTGCACCGGGTGCACCACGCGGGCGAGGCGGCCGGCCCGGAGAGCATCCGGGAGGCGCTCACCCTCGGGCGCACCGAGCGGTTGGGCCACGGCATCCGAATCCTGGACGACCCGGAGTTGGTCACCGAGGTGGCCGCGCGCGGAGTGCCGCTGGAGGTGTGCCCGTCCTCCAACGTGGCGCTCGGCCTCGCGCCGTCCTGGTCCGAGCACCCACTGCCCCGGCTGCGCGACGCCGGCCTGGTGGTCACCCTGAACACCGACATCCCGATCAGTTGCGGAGCCACCCTCACCGGGGAGTACGAGATGGCCGGCAAGTCGTTCGGCTACTCCGACGAGGTGCTCGCCGAGTTGGCGCTGGCCTCGGTCGACGGGTCGTTCGCGCCCGAGCCGACCAAGCGTCGGCTGCGGGCCGGGATCGCCCAGTGGCTGGCCACCGACCCGTGAGCGCGGCGGCCGCACAACCGCGCGCGGCACCACCGGATTCACCCCGCGCAATCCGGGCGAATTACACGCATCGGAAACGTTGTCGAAAATACTGAGAAACAACTGAAAGAGCTGCTGGCTATGGGGCAGCTGTGAGTTCGCTAGGGATGCTTCAGCTTCATTGCCGGGGCTCAGCCGCGAATGCTACCAAGGAGTTAATCGGGGAGCCGGCGTCAGTGAGGACACCACTTCGCTACGCCGCCACAGAGAAAGATCAAATCGTGATTCTGCGTGAGACACTGGTTATTGCCCTTCGTGGCCTGCGCTCGCACAAGATGCGGTCGTCGCTGACGATGCTCGGGCTGATCATCGGTGTCGCCGCGGTCATCCTGTTGACCGCCTTCGGCCAGGGCGTGGCCGCCTCGGCCAACTCGGCCGTCTCGACAGTCGCTAACAGCATCACCGTTATACCCAAGCTATCCCCGATCCCCGGCGGCCCACCGGCCAAGCCGCTCACCGACACCGACTCCGAGGCGATCTCCAAGCTCTCCAACGTCGGCATGCTCGTGCCGTCGGTGACCGGCGCCACCATCGGGGCCGCCGGCCAGCAGAGCGTGGCGGTGGTCGCGTCGTACAAGGGCAACCAGTACATGTCCGCGTCGGTTACCGGCACCACCAACAACTATCCAGCGGTTCGGCAGATCACCCTCGCCGCCGGGAAGTTCTTCGACGCCGAGCAGAGCCGCAACGGCGCCAAGGTCGCGGTGCTGGGCCCGCTGGTTGCCCAGGCGCTCTACGGACCGGATCCGAGCGCGGCGATCGGCAAGCCGCTGCGGCTGGTGCACGCGAACTTCACCGTCATCGGCGTGCTGCAGTCCTACGGGGCGTCCAGCGACAACATCATCGTGATGCCCATCGGCGCCGCTCGGTCGTCCGTCTTCGGCTACGGCATCGGTGGCAACGAGCTCAGCTCGATCGTCGTGCAGGCCACCTCCACCCAGACGGTGAAGGCCGCCGAGGCTCAGATCACCCAGGTGCTGACCACCAACCACCACATCACCGACCCGCAGTACGACGACTTCCAGGTGCAGGACATCGGGAGCCGGGTCGCCACGTTCACCTCGCTGATCACGTTGATCACCAACTTCGTGCCGGCGATCGCGGCGATCTCGCTGCTGGTGGGCGGTATCGGGGTGCTCAACATCATGCTGGTCTCGGTCACCGACCGGACCAGGGAGATCGGCACCCGCAAAGCGATCGGCGCGAGCGACAGCGCGATCCTGAGCCAGTTCGTGCTGGAAGCGATCACGCTGGCCGGGCTGGGCGGGCTGCTCGGTGCGGGCCTCGGTGTCGGGCTGATCTTGCTTACCAAGGTGCTCATCCCGCTGCTCGGCAGCACCAGGGGGTTCCTCGCCACGTTCAGTCCGGTGCTTTCCGCCCCGCCGGTCCTGGTGGCCTTCGTGATCAGCCTTGCCATCGGCCTGGTCGCCGGCGGCTATCCGGCCTGGCGGGCCGCCCAGCTCAACCCCATCGAGGCCCTGCGCTACGAGTGAGCGAGGTCCCCGAGGGATCCCTCACACCGCGCGCAGCGTGGGCGGTGGCCCTGGGCGCCTGCCGGTCCGCACGTCACTCACCACACGACCTTCGCTGAGCCGCACCACACGGTGGGCCTGCGCGGCCGTTTCCTCCCGGTGGGTGGCGAACACGACGGTTCGCCCGGCGGCGTTGAGCTCGCCGAGCAGCTCCAGGATCTGTCGGCTGGAGTCGGGGTCCAGGTCACCGGTGGGCTCGTCGTCGAGCAGGATCGCCGGGTCGTTGATCAGTGCTCTGGCGATCAGCACCTTCTGCCGCTGGGCCGCGAACAGCTCGATCGGCATGTCCTGCTCGTGCCCGCCCAGGCCGACCCGCTCCAGCGCCCGGCGAGCTCGCGCCCGCCGCACCCTGGCCCGGGTGTAGATCATCGGAAGCTCCACGTTGCGCTGCACGGTGATGTCCGGGATCAGGTCGAAGGACTGGAACACAAAGCCGATGCTGCGGCCACGAAGCTTGGCCAGCCGACGCTTGGACAGCCGGCCGACGTCCGTGCCGTCCAGCCGGTAGCGCCCCTCACTTGGCAGGTCCAGGCAGCTCAGCAGGTTCATCAGGGTGCTGGTGCCGGACCCGGATGGGCCCATCAACGCGACCATCTCGCCGTCGTTGATGGTCAGGCTCACCTCGTGCAGCGCGGGCACGTCGACCCGATCGCTGTTCCGGTAGGCCTTGCTGACTGCCTCGAACTCGATCACCGCCACTCCTGTACTGAACCTCACGCGCTCAGCTGAGCGCGCTCCCGCACCGGCTCGTCGCTGCTGATCACACCATCGCGCAGCCGCACCACCCGCTTGGCGAACTCGGCGACCTCCTCCTCGTGCGTGATCACCACGATGGTCGTGCCGGCGTTGTTGAGCTCGACCAGCAGCTCCATGATCTCCTCGGTGGACTTGCTGTCCAGCGCCCCGGTCGGCTCGTCGGCCAGCACGATCGACGGCTCGTTGATCAGCGCCCTGGCGATCGCCACCCGCTGCTTCTGGCCACCGGAGAGCTCGCTTGGCACATGCCGCAGCCGGTCGCCCAGCCCGACCCGCTCCAGGGCGGCGCGCGCCCGGCGCGCCCGGCCCCGGATGCCGGTGTAGACCAGCGGCAGCTCCACGTTGCGCAATGCGTCGGTGCGCGGGATGAGGTTGAACGACTGGAACACGAACCCGATCTTGGTGCCCCGGATCCTGGCCAGCTCGCGCTTGCTCAGCTTGCTCACGTCGGTGCCGTCCAGCCGGTAGCTGCCCGCGCTTGGCACGTCCAGGCAGCCCAGGATGTTCATCAGCGTGCTCTTGCCGGAGCCGGACGGGCCCATGATCGCGACCATGTCACCGGCGGCAACGGACAGATCGATGCCATGCAGGACGGGCATGTCCACGTCGCCCATCCGGTAGGACTTCTTGATCCCCTCGAGCTCGATCATCGCACTCCTCGGCCGGTGGCTACGGCTCTCCAGTCTGGATTTTATGGCACGCACGCTGAGAGAACCCCTTGACGAGGATCACAGCACAGTGCTCCCAGCCGGACAGAAATCTCATACTCAATGGTTGCGGAACCTTTTCCGGCGCGCAGCGAAATAACGAAACTCACAGTCAGATCACATTTTCCTGAGGGTCGGAGCCCGACCGGTCCGAAGGTGAAATGTTGGACAAGCGACAAGTGGATAAATCGGTTGTCGTTCGCCGCCCAATGTTGGTACAGCAATTGCATCCCGTTGCGCTGAACGTCGCCGGGACGGCCCGGGCTGCCCGGGTGTGAGCTCAGCCTCCGCCGTTGACCTGCGCGGACGGGCGAACATACGCTGCGCTGGTCCGACGGCGGGCGAGGGAATCCGGTGAGAAACCGGAGCGGTCGCGCCACTGTGACCGGGCCACCCGCCCGGGAGCCAGTCCTCTCCCCGCCGTGTCGCCGCCGAGGGGCCGCGCAAGCCCGAGGAGGTCTCTCCCTGATGATCCCACCGCACGCCACCCCGCCCGGCTCGCCGACCCGCGCCTAGCCGGTGCGGCGCCCCGCGCGCACCCCCGTCGTACTGCTCCTGCTCGGGCTGCTGCTGGCCGTCAGCGTCGTACTGTCCACCGGGTTCGGCGCCGAGCAGCTGGCCCCTGGCGTCGTGCTGGACGTGCTGCGGGCCCGTCTGCTCGGCGGCCCGACCGACGCGGTGTACGACAGCATCGTCTGGGACCTGCGGGTACCGCGCACCCTGCTCGCGCTCGTGGTCGGCGCCGGGCTGGCCATCGCCGGCACCGGTATCCAGACCCTGGTGCGCAACCCGCTCGCCGACCCGTACCTGCTCGGGGTGTCCTCCGGGGCCAGCGTCGGCGCGGTCGCGGTGATCACCTCCGGGGTGTTTGCCGGCGCCGGTATCTGGGCGCTGTCCACCGGGGCGCTGCTCGGCGCGCTGGCCGCGGCGCTGCTGGTGTTCGCGGTGGCGATCGGCCAGGGCGGGCTGACTCCGCTGCGGCTGGTGCTCACCGGCACTGTGCTCGGCTCGGCGTTCTCCGCGATCGCCAGCTACCTGGTGTTCCGCGGCGCGAGCAGCCAGGCCGCCGAATCGGTGCTGTTCTGGCTGCTCGGCAGCCTGTCCGGGGCGGACTGGAGCAGGCTGGCGCTGCCGTCGGTGACCGTCGGCGTGCTCGGTGTGCTGTTGCTGGCCGGCAGCGGCTGGCTGGACGCGCTGGCCGCCGGCCCGGACACGGCGGCTTCGCTGGGCGTTCCGGTGCGCGCGCTGCGCAACGCGCTGTTCGTGGTGTTCGCGGTGCTGGTCGGCGTGCTCGTCGCGGTGGCCGGCGGCATCGGGTTCGTCGGGTTGATCTTGCCGCACGTGGCCCGGCTGCTGGTCGGCGCGCGGCACCGGCGGGTGCTGCCGGTCGCGGCCGGCGCCGGCGCGGTGTTCCTGGTCTGGGTGGACGTGGCCGCCCGGGTGGCGGTGCGGCCGGTGGAGATCCCGCTCAGCGTGGTGACCGGGCTGATCGGCGCCCCGGTGTTCCTGCTGCTGATGGGCCGGCGGCGGTATCGCTTCAGCGGTGGCGCATGAGCATTTCGCTGAGCGTGCCGGGCAGCCCCCACCTGTGCGCGGACGGGATCGACTGCGCGATGGGCGGACGCCGCGTGCTCACCGACGTGCGGCTGAGCATCGCCCAGGGCGAGACGGTCGGCGTGGTCGGGCCGAACGGGTCCGGCAAGTCCACCCTGCTGCGGGTGCTGGCCGGGATCCGCCCGCCGGCGGCCGGGCGGGTGTACCTGGGCGGCACCCCGCTGGATCGGATCCCGGCCCGGCGCCGCGCCCGGTTGATCGCGCTGGTCGGTCAGGAGGAGCAGCTGCCGGCCGACCTGCGGGTGGGCGAGCTGGTCGCGCTGGGCCGGGTGCCGCACCAGGCTCCCTGGTCCGGGCCGGAGTCGGGCGAGCGGGAGGCGGTCCACCGGGCGCTGGCCCAGGTCGACCTGTTGTACGCGACGGACCGGCCGGTGGACGAGCTCTCCGGCGGCGAGCGGCGGCGCGCGCTGCTGGCCAGGGGACTCGCCCAGGAGGCCCCGCTGCTCATGCTGGACGAGCCCACCAACCACCTCGACGTCCGGCACCAACTCGCGCTGCTGACGCTGATCCGGGGGCTGGGGCGGACCGTGCTGGTGGCCATGCACGACCTCAATCTGGCCGCCAGCGCCTGCGACCGGCTGGTCGTGCTGCACGACGGGCGAGCCCGACCGGCCCTGCCTCCGTCCGAGGCGCTGGCGCCGGACGCGGTGCTGGACGTGTTCGGGGTGGAGGCCGTCCCGGTGACGCACCCGTTCACCGGTCAGACCCATCTGCTGTTCAGCGCCCGTCCACAGGAGCTTCCGTGATCCGTCCGCCCAGCCGGGTGCCTACGCTGATCCTGGCGTGCTCGGCCGCCGCGCTGGCCGGCTGCGCCACGCCGCGCCCGGTCGCCCCGCCTCCCCCGGCGGCCACGGTGACCGTGACCAACTGCGGGGTGTCCGCCACCTTCCCCTCCCCGGCCAAGCGGATGTTCGTCAACGACGGGAACATGATCTCCATCGCGTTGGCGCTGGGCGCGACCGACCAGGTGGCGGCGATCTCCAGCCTGGAGGCGGACGCGCCGATGTTGCGCCGGCACTACGGCCCCGGGCTGGACCGGCTGACCGTCGCCGCGCCAAGGCAACCGGCCAGGGAGACTGTGCTGGCCGCCCGCCCCGATGTGATGGTGGCCGGCTGGAACTACGGCTACAACGAGGCCACCGGGTTGACCCCGGACTCGCTGCGCGCGGACGGCATCGCGCCGTACATCCTGACCGAGAGCTGCCGGCAACGCGCCGGCCAGCGGGCCAGGGGGATCGTCGAGCCGTGGACCGCGGTGCGCGACGACCTGACCAACCTGGGCGCGATCACCGGGCGCCAGCAGCGGGCCGCCGAGCTCAACGCCGACATCGACCGCCGGCGCCGGGCACTCCGCGAGGCACCCGCGCCGACCAGGCCGGTCACCGTCTTCCTGTTCGACAGCGGCACCGACACCGTGTTCACCAGTGGCCGGTTCGGCGGACCCGAGGCGATCATCACCGCCGCCGGGGCGCACAGCGCCACCACAGACATCGCCGACACCTGGACCCGGGTGTCCTGGGAGCGGGTGGTCGCCAGCCGGCCGGACGCGTTCGCCTTCGTCGACTACCCGCCGCAGAGCTTCGCGGACAAGGTGGCGCTGCTGCGCTCGCGGGACGGGGTGAAGGACCTGCCGGCGATCACCCAGGGCCGCTTCCTCAACCTGTCCTACTCGATGTGGACCTCCGGGCCGCTGAACATCGACGCCGCCGAGCAGCTGCGCAAGGCGCTGGAGTCCTGGGGGCTGGCGCCGCCGTCCGCCATCACCCCGCCGTTCGACGACCGCCTCAACCGCTGACCGGGTCCTTCACCGCCTGCAGGGTGTAGCTGGCCGCCAACCGCTCCGGCAGCCTGCTCAGCCGCCACTCCCCCATGTCGTCCACGGTCATCTGGCCGGGCAATGCCAACCAGGGCACGCTGTCGTGCTCGACCAACTGGGTAATCCGCAGCCCGGCGCCCATCACCGCGGTGACGATCTCGCCGAGCCCGTGGTTCCAGCTGTGCGTGATGCTGTTGGTCAGCACCGCGTCGGGGTCGGCATAGGTCTTCGGTTCGTCGAAGACCAGCGGTTCGTCGTGCTCGAAGTAGGGGTAGCGCAGGGTGGCCGGGTCGGCGGTCTCGTCCAGCGCCCACAGCATCGGGTGTCCCTCCCGGATGAAGAGCCGCCCGCCCGGCCGCAGCAGCTCGGTGACCACGGTCGCCCACCGGGCCACGCTGGGCAGCCAGCACAGCGCCCCGACCCCGGTGTAGACCAGGTCGAACCGGCCAGCGCCGAGCACCTCGGCGGCCCGGTAGACATCAGCGTGATGGAAGTCGACGTCGGTGCCGGTGTCCTTGGCCAGCCGCCGCGCCTGCTCCAACGAGGCCTCGGACAGGTCCAGCCCGGTCATCCGCGCGCCCAACCTGGCCAGCGAGACGGTGTCGGTGCCGATGTGGCACTGCAGGTGCACGCCGCGCAGGCCGGTGATATCGCCGAGCCGGGGCCGGTCGAACCGCACCACGCCGCTGAGGAAGCCCGGGTCGGCGGCGAACCGGTCGAACGCGTAGTCGGCGGACGCGGCGTGGATCGGTGCCCGCTCGTCCCAGTTGCGCCGGTTCACGGACAGGTAATCGGCCATGCCGCCATCCTGACCGTCGCCGCCCACCCCGGCACCTCAGTTTCCGCTGGTAGACACCCGTGAGTGGTATTGGTCGCCAGAGCGACCAATACCACTCACAGGGGTGGGGGCAGGATGGCGCGGTGAGCGTGCACTTCATCGGCGCCGGGCCTGGCGCGGCCGACCTGATCACCGTCCGAGGCCGCGACCTGCTGGAGCGCTGCACGGTGTGCCTGTACGCGGGCAGCCTGGTGCCGACCGAGCTGCTCGCCGCGTGCCCACCGGGCGCCCGGCTGGTGGACACCAGGGAGCTGAACCTGGACCAGATCGTCGAGGAGCTGATCACCGGCCACCGGGAGGGGCACGAAATCGCCCGGCTCTGCTCCGGCGATCCGGCGGTGTTCAGCGCGGTGGCCGAGCAGACCCGCCGGCTGGACGCGGCCGGGGTGCCCTACGACATCACCCCCGGGGTGCCGGCCTTCGCCGCCGCGGCCGCCACGTTGCGCCAGGAGCTGACCGTGCCCGGGGTCGGGCAGTCCGTGGTGCTCACCCGCATCTCGGCCATGGCCACCCCGATGCCGCCGGGCGAGGACCTGGCCACCCTCGGCGCCTCCCGGGCCACCCTGGTGCTGCACCTGGCCGTGCAGCGGATCGACGCGGTGGTCGGCGAGCTGCTGCCCAACTACGGGGCGGACTGCCCGGTGGCGGTGGTCGCCAGGGCCAGCCGGGAGGACGAGCTGGTGCTGCGCGGCACCCTGGCCGACATCGCCGCCCAGGTGCACGCCGCCGGCGTCCGACGCACCGCCGTGATCATCGTCGGCCGGGTGCTTGCGGTACCGGGCCGAGACAGCCACCTGTATTCCTCTGCCCGGGAGCGCGGAGCGGGCTGACCCTGCTCACGCTGTGCTCATCTTGTGTCACTGTCCGAAGTGACCTTCCGGCCGACTGATCGTTCTCCTGGACAAACCCCCGGTTCCCCAGGAGCTCCTGTTGAGGCTGCGTACCGCGCACGTGCTGGCGATCGCACTGACCGTGTGCGGCCTGATCGGCGCCCAGCTGGTGACCGGGTTCGACGCCGCGCGGGCGGCCACCGTGCCCGACCCGATCGAGGACGCGATCGCGGCCAGCGGGACCGACGGGGGCTGGTCGCCGGGTCCGGAGCGATACGGGGTCAAGGAGGTCAACGGCGTCGAGGTGCGGATGGCCGACGGCGTGGTGCTGCGCGCCAAGATCGCCTACCCGAGCGACCTGGGCACCGGCCAGATCGCCGCCGGGCGGTTTCCCACGCTGCTGACCATCACGCCGTACGGCGAGGCGTTCGGGGTCAGCGGCAACACCGGCATCAACCCGTACCTGGTCAAGCGCGGTTACCTGGACATCTCGGTGGACGTCCGCGGCACCGGCGCCTCCGGCGGCACCTTCGACCTGTTCGAGCCGAAGCAGACCCAGGACAGCGTGGAGCTGGTGCACTGGGCGGCCGGGCTGCCCCAGTCGGACGGCAAAGTCGGCATGCACGGAGCGTCCTACCTGGGCATCAACCAGCTGTTCGCGGCCGGCGCGGTGGGCAAGGACTCGCCGCTCAAGGCGATCTTCCCGATCGTCGCGGCGAACGACATCTACCGGGACGCCGCCTTCATGGGCGGTATCCCCGACCTGTCCTTCGACACCATCTACCTCGCCGGCGCGCTGCCGGCCACCAACCTGGTCAACCCGCTGCTCAGCGCGATGAAGAGCCCGGCGCACCTGGTCGACGGGGTGACCGGCACGCTGAACCACGCCCTGCAGGTACCCCAGTACAACGTGCAGTTCCTGGCCAGGGCCTACCTGGGCGGGGACAACGCGTACGACAACAGCTACTGGCGGGCCCGCCGACCCGGCGCGGTGCTGAGCCAGATCGTGGACAACGACATCCCTGCCTACCTGGTCGGCGGCGAGTACGACCTGTTCCAGCGCGGCGCGCCGATGAACTACGCCGGGTTGCAGAACGCCTACGCCGACCGCCCGGTGACCGCCCCGATGGACCCCGACCAGGAGGTCACCGGCCGCTACCAGCTGCTGCTGGGCCCGTACACCCACCTCGGCGGGGCGGCCAACCCCAAGCTCGACGAGCTGCAGCTGCGCTGGTTCGACCAGTGGCTGAAGGGCATCGACACCGGGATGGACCGCACCCGGACGCCGCTGCACGTCTACGACCTGGGCACCGGGCACTACGCGCAGACCACCAGCTATCCGTTCACCGGCGCCACACCGAGGACCTACTACTTCGGCGGCGGCCGGGGCGGCAGCGGGATCTCGCTGAACGACGGCACGCTGAGCACGGCGAAGCCCACCGCGCGCACCGGCTCGGACACCGTGTTGTGGTCCCCGGTGGCCGGCACCGTCTGCGGGCGCTCACAGGACCAATGGAGCGCGGGCGCCCTGTCCCTGGTGACCAGCCAGCTGCCGGTCAGCGTGCCGTGCGTGGACGACGACCGGCTGGCCCAGATCGGCCCGACGGCGCTCACCTACACCTCGGCACCGATGGCCGAGCCGGCCACCATCGCCGGGCCGATCGCCGCCACCGTGTACGCCACGGCGACCACCCGGGAGACCGAGTGGGTGGTCGAGATCGAGGACGTGAGCCCGGACGGGGTGTCCAGGCCACTCACCCAGGGCGCGCTGCTCGGCTCCTTGCGCAAGGTGAACCACGACCGTTCCTGGTCCGTAGACGGGAAAATGATCATGCCGTACCACGACCACACCCGGCAGTCCGCGATGCCGGTGGCGCCCGGTCAGGTCACCCGCTACGACATCGAGGTGTTCCCCACCTTCGCCACGATCGCCCCCGGGCACCGCATCCGGTTGAGCCTGGCCACCACCGACCTGCCGCACCTGCTGCCCACCGTTCCGGCGCTGGCCAAGCTGGTCGGCGGCGTCTACCAGGTGCAGCGGAGCGAGGCGGCGGCCTCCTCGGTCACCATCCCGCTGCGCTCGTGATCACGGCGCGAGGCTGACCGGAGCGCGAGGCTGACCCTGCCGGCAAGAGGGGGGTCTGCCTCCCCGGCCTGGGGGCTAGCCCCCTCGATCCAGCGGGGCCACCGCGGCACGGTTTGAGCAAGCGGTGATCCGCCGCATCGCCCGCCGGCCAGATGGGGGACCGCCATGGCGTCGCAGTCGCTTCTACTCGGTGCCCTCGGTCGCACCCGGTGCGCCTCCACCGAGTCACTCGACTTCCAGACCCGACTGGGCCGGCCGCCGGTCGGTGACCCGGGTGGCCCGGCGCCGGGCGTGCTGGTGCTGACCAGGGCGGCCGACCGCGAGGTCGACGAGCTGTCCCTGCGACTGGCCGTGCGGGGGGTGCCCATGCTTCGGCTGGACAGCGACCGCTCCGCCGGCCTCGAGCTGACCTGGGATGTCCTCGACGGCGTGGTGGAGACCCCGGACGTGCGCTTCGCCCCGAGGACGGTGTGGCTGCGGCATTTCTCCGGCGCCTCGGTCCCCTCGCACGGCGTGAACGGGGTGGACGACTACGTCCGCGAGCAGTGGGTGGCCTGGTCCAGGATGGTGCTGGCCGGCGCCCGGTCGGTGGTGGTGAACGGCGCGGCCAACCTCAGCGTGACCGACCGGGTGGCCCAGCTCGCGGCGGCCCGCCAGGTCGGCCTGGGAGTACCGGCAACCGTGGTGACCAGCCGACCAGGCAGCGCCGCCGACCGGATCCCGGGCCACGGTGACCTCGTGGTGAAGAGCCTGGGCGATCCGTTTGTCGAGCCGGTGCCCGGCTGCCTGCGCACAGTGTTCCCCCGGCGGCTGAGCAGGGCGGAGCTGTCCGCGGTCCGCGCCGTGGAACCGGCTCCGGTGATGGTGCAGGAGTTCGTGCCCTCGTCGCGCCGGCTGCGGATGTACGCCGTGGGCGGCGAGCTGATCGGCTTCGAACTGGGCGCGCGCCCGGACGCCCCGCGCGGCAGCGCCGAACAAGGCAGCGCCGAACAAGGCAGCGCCGAACAAGGCAGCGTCACGCCGGTGCCGGTGCCGGACGAGCTGCGTGCGCAGCTCGGCCTGTTGGCCGCCCGCTGGGGCATGGACGTGGCCGCGTTCGACCTGCTGGACACCGCGGCCGGACCGGTCTTCCTCCAGGTCACGGCCGCCTGTCAGTGGCTACGGGTGGAACGCGCCGCCGGGGTCTGCATGGTCACCGAGGCGGTCGCCGGGCTGCTGGAGAAGAACTTCCACTCCGGCTGAATCGTCGGTTCAGCTTGTCGTCGGGGGCGGGGGTCTACCGTGACCGGCGGGTGATGGATGTGAGGGGAACATGACCGAGTTGACCGACCTGCCGCCGAAGCCGCCGGTGCCCGAGGAGGACGGCGCGGCCGATCACCTACCCGGGCTTCGTTGGCTTGGCGCGGCCGACGGTGAGTGACCCGGTCAGCGTGCTGCTCGTATCCGGCAGCACCCGGTCGGCGTCCGCCGGCGCCGCTGCCCTGCGCACCGCGGCGTCGGTCGCCCCCGACGGGGTCCGCACCGAGCTCTACCAGCGGCTGGCCGAGCTGCCGGTGTTCAACCCCGACCACGACGTTGACCCGCTACCACCGCTGGTCGCGGACCTGCGCGGACGGATCGCGGCGGCCGACGCAGTGCTGTTCTGCGCCCCGGAATACGCCGGTTCGCTGCCCGGTGCGTTCAAGAACCTGCTGGACTGGACGGTCGGTGGCGAGGAGATGTACGGCAAGCCGGTGGCCTGGCTGACGGTGGCGCCGGAGGGCCGGGGGGACGGCGCTTCGGCGACCCTGGCCACGGTGCTCGGCTACCTCGGCACCGTGGTCATCGAGCCGGCGCTGGCTCGGCTGCCCCTGCCGAGCACGGCGATCGGCGCCGACGGCACGGCAACCGATGACCAGTTCCGGGCCGGGCTGACCGAGGTGCTCCGGGCCATCCAGCGGCACGTCGCGGCCTCCCGCTGACCCGCTCCGGCTGACCGGCGGTTTGCGGCCATTCCAGTGGCTGGCATCACCCACTCGTGGCGATCAACCGGTGACGCAGTGTATGCATCTAGGAGGGTGCGCGTGACGGCGCCCTGCCGTGTTCGCCCACGGGAGGAGTCGAGAGATCAGCCTCTCGGAGCTCACCTCATCCAGCCCGGACACCTCCGATCCCGGCACACCGGCGCCGGCGCGCTCGGCCGGACACCCGCTGCGCGAGCTGGCGCGGGAGATGCGACGCGGCGCGACGCTGCTCACCCTCGCCGTCTGCCTGTGCCTCGGCGTGCCGGCGGCTATCGTGCTCACCCCGGACCAGGACCTGGTCAGCCTCGGCCAACCGCTGTCCGTCGGTGCGCGCACACCCAGCCTGAGCCTCTCCGGGCCGGCCCAGCTGGTGCAGATCGGCAATACCGCGCTGGATATCCCCCGGCTCTGGGTGTACGGCCCGCTGCGACCGAAGCTGTCGATGGGCCCGGTCCAGCGCAACGCCGAGGCCGCGCTGGCCCTGCGCCCGGACACCGCCAAACAGGCCGGCTCGGATGCCACCGGTGCACTGCTGCGCGGCTTCCTGCGCTGGTACGGCTGGGCCAGCCTGTGCCTGCTCGGGGTGACCCTGGCGATCTGCTCGGTGTCCGGCTACGGCCAGACCCTGCTGTTGCTGCGCCGCCATCGCCGGGCCTCATCGGGAAGCACCGAGGAGAGCTGGCGGCGCGGGTTGGGCTCGTTGGCCAGGCGCACCCTGCTCGCGGTGGTGATCGTGGCGGTGGCCTGGGCGGGCTGTGGGGCGCTGGCCTACCTCGGGGCGATGCGCGGGCTCCGCTCGGTCGGCTCGCTCGCCGAGCTGGTCGGCACGTATCACGTCTCCCCCGCCCCGGTGGGGCCGAAGCGGTTCGGCTTCGCCGGTGCGGTGATCGGGGACTCCCGCGCATCCCGGCTGGGCGGCCCTCCGGTGACCGACGGCACTCCGGACGATCGAGCCTGCGGACGCAGCAGTGACTCACTGGCCGCCGAGCTGGGCCAGCTCACCGGTCAGCCGGTGCTCAACCTGGCCTGCCCCGGGGCCACCGTGGCCGCCGGGGTGCGCGGCCAGCAGCAGCGCGGCCCCGATCTGGTGCCGCCGCAGCTCGGGTTGCTCAAACAGGCGCAGGGCCTGCGCTTCGTGGCCGTTGTGGTGGGCCCCAACGACATCGGCTGGACCGACTTCCTCGGCTATTGCTACGGGGCCGCGAACTGCTCGGACAACCTCAGCCAGGGCGAGTTCGACTACCGGCTGGCCGCGTTCGACCGCGACTACGGGGACCTGCTGCAGGACCTCGCCGAGCTGCCCGGCCACCCCGCCGTGGCGATCGTGACCTCCTACCGGGTGCTCAACGCGGATGCCCAGTGCCCGGACGCGAAGGGCCCGCCGGCGGCGGTCGGACTGGACCAGGCCAAGATCGAGTTGCTCAACCAGCGCAACGACCGACTCAACGCGCTGCTCACCGGCGGCGCCCAGAAGTACGGCTTCCAGGTGGCCGACCCGGAGCTGACCGCGCTGTGCGACCACTCCGCCGACGGCTTGGGCCCGGATCTGCAGGGACTCACCGACCCGGACCCGTTCCACCCGACCGGGATCGGCTCGCTGCGGATGGCCGCGGCAGTGCTCCCGCTGATCGGTCCGGCCCGGTAGCGGTCGTCGGCCACGTCGGCTCTGGGTGCTCGCTGGACCGGGCGACTCAGCTGGCTACCCTGCGGCTGTGGTGACGCGAAGCGCCGGGGTGCTGCTCACCCGGGTCGGCCCGGACGGCGGGATGGAAGTGCTGCTGGGGCACCCGGGCGGCCCGTTCTTCGCCCGCCGCGACGACGGCGCCTGGTCCATCCCGAAGGGCGAGTACCTCCCGGAGGAGGAGCCCAGGGCGGCCGCCGCCAGGGAGTTCACCGAGGAGCTGGGCGCCCCGCCGCCGCCGGGGCCGGAGTGGGACCTCGGCGAGGTCCGGCTACCCAGCGGCAAGCGGCTCACCGTCTACGCGGTGCGAGCGGACTTCGACGCCTCCGAGGTGCGCGGCAACACCTTCGAGTTGGAATGGCCGCCCAAGTCGGGCCGCCGGCAGAGCTTCCCGGAGATCGACCGGGCCGAGTGGTTCGACCTGGACACCGCGCGGCGCAAACTGGCCAGAGGCCAAGCCGAGTTCCTGGACCGACTCCCTCAGACCCCGTGAGTGGTATTGGTCGCTATCGCGACCAATACCACTCACGGGTCTTGAGCTGGGCTTTTGCCGACGGGCTTGGCTAACGTCGGGCGGTTGCCGGGTCGAGCGCGATGGCGTCGATCTCGATCAGCCAGTCGGGCTGGGCCAGGCCGGCCACCCGCAGCAAGGTGTCGGCCGGGTACGGCTCGGCGAAGTACTCCCCGCGCAGCTTGATGATCACGTCCAGGCTGCTCATGTCGGTGACCATGATGGTCACCTTGACCACGTCGGCCAGGGTGGCGCCGGCTTCGCCCAGCACGGTGGCCAGGTTGGCGAACGCCTGCCTGGCCTGCGCCTCCACGTCACCGGGACCGACGGTCCGCCCGGTCTCGTCGATGCCGGCCTGCCCGGAGACGAAGATCAGGCCATTGGCCCGCACGGCCAGCGAGATGCGGTAGGGCTCATACCAGTCCGGCTCGTGCCTGACGCGCTCGATGGAAGTCATGCGCGAAGTCTGCGGCGTGGCTATACAAGGAGCAAGTACGGTCTTTTCTGTCCCGTACTACCACTATGTATAGCGAGGGGGCGCCGTGCAACCGAGGGCCGATGCACTCGCCGAGGAGTGCACCGTCGAGCTCGCCATGGCAATCCTCGGCGGCAAGTGGAAGCTGGTCATCCTGCGCCACCTGCTCACCGGCACCCTGCGGTTCGGCGAGCTGCACCGGGCGATGCCCGGGATCACGCCGAGGATGCTGACCAGGCAGCTGCGTGAGCTGGAGGTGGACGGCCTGGTCCGGCGCACGGTGTATCCGCTGGTGCCGCCGAAGGTGGAGTACTCGGTCACCGAGCTGGGCGAGAGCCTGCGCGACATCGCCGACCGGCTGGAGCACTGGGGCCAGTGGTACCGCGAACAGACCAAAACCCCTGGTCAGACCCCGTGAGTGGTATTGGTCGCTATAGCGACCAATACCACTCACGGGCCAGGGGGCCCCTCGGGGTAATGGCGGGGGGTGAAGACGACCTGGTCACCGTCGCCGCGTTCAGCGATCCGGGTGCGCGACGAGCCGACCAGCAGCAACGTGCGCATGTCCACGCTCGCCGGGTCCAGGTCCGCCAGGCGTACCACGGTGACCCGCTCCCCCGGCCCGCCCACATCCCGGCCGACCACCACCGGGGTGTCCGGCGAACGGTGCTCCAGCAGCAGGTCGCGGGCGGCGGCCACCTGCCAGGTGCGGTCGCGGGAGGCCGGGTTGTAGATGGCGATCACCAGGTCGGCACCGGCGGCGGCGGACAGCCGGGCGGCGATCACCTCCCACGGCTTGAGCCGGTCGGACAGGGACAGCACGCAGTAGTCGTGTCCCAGCGGCGCACCGACCCGGCTGGCCACCGCCTGGGCCGCGGTCAGCCCGGGCAGCACACGCACCGGGACGTCCTTCCAATCCGGCTCGCAGGCCACCTCGAGCACCGCGCTGGCCATCGCGAACACCCCGGGGTCGCCGGAGGACACCACGGCCACCCGGGCTCCGCGCCGGGCCAGGTCCAGCGCGAACGCGGCCCGCTCGGCCTCCACCCGGTTGTCCGACGGGTGCCGGCGCTGCCGGGGGTTTGGCGGTACCCGATCCAGATACGGGCCGTAGCCGACCAGGTCGCTGGCCGAGGCGAGCGCGTCCTGGACTTCCGGAGTCAGCCACGGCCGGCCGGCCGGTCCGAGCCCGACGACCACCACTTCGCCAGGTCCGGTCCGTTCGCTCGGCACCGAGGAGGACTGTGCGGCCATGGTGGCGGCGGCGATCCGGCTGGGCAGCAACGCCAGGGAGAAGTACGGCACGGTGCCCGGGTCGACCTCGGCCAGCGGGGCGGTGCGCTGCGCGTCGGTGCTGGCCCGCTCCACGTAGTGCAGGTCGGGCAGCACCCCGGCGCGCTCGGCCGCCTCGCGCACCGCCCCGAACGTGCGGCCCAGCTTGACCACGGCGGCCGAGTCGGTGCTGGCCAGGCGACGGGTCAGCTCGTCGGTGGGCAGTGTGCCGGGCAGCACGGTGAGCACCTCGTCCCGTTCCACCAGCGGCCGGCCCAGCGCCGCGGCGGCCGCGCTCATCGAGGTCACCCCGGCGACCACCTCGGCGGGGTACCGGTGCGCCAGCCGCTCGTGCAGGTGCATGTACGAGCCGTAGAAGAACGGGTCGCCCTCGGCCAGCACCACCACGTCCCGGCCGGCGTCCAGGTGCTCGGCCAGGCGGGCGGCGGCGGAGGCGTAGAAGTCGTCCAGCGCGCCGCGGTACCCGCCGGGGTGGTCGGTGGTCTCTACGGTGATCGGGTAGACCAGCGGCTCCTCGATCTGGTCGCCGCGCAGGTACGGCTCGGCGCAGCGGCGGGCGTTGCTGCGGCCGTGCCGGGCGGAGTGGTAGGCGATCACGTCCGCCGCGCCGATCAGCCGGGCCGCCTTGACCGTGACCAGCTCCGGGTCACCGGGGCCGACGCCGACGCCGTAGAGCCGGCCGGTCACCGGGCGCCCCGGTTCGGCTGGTCCGGGTGTGCTGAGAGCACCGACTCAGTGTGCTGAGAGCGCCGACTCGCGGGGTTTGGGGCCGGCCGGCGGTGCGGGGGGGTCACCTTTGGGTCCTGGCCTGGGAGGCGGCCGCGCGGACCTCGCCCAGGTCAGTGCCGCTGTACTGGAGATCGCCGTCGAGTTGGACCCGGTAGCCGTGTTCCTCGGCGACCACGTCCACCACCGGGCCTGGCGGGCGGCCGCACCGGCGCGCGCAGCCGGACCAGTGCACCGGCAACCGGGGGCCGCCGCCAGTGTCGACCGGGGGCACGGCGGTCCCGGCCGCACGGCCGGCGGCCACCGAGGCGTCCGCGCGCACGTCGGCCAGCGCCTTGGCACAGCCGGGCCGGCCGGTGCACGCGGAGACCCCGAGCGAAGGGGACGCCGGATCCAGCAGCAGCCCGGCCCCGGCCAGCCGACGGGTGGCCAACGCGGTCGCCGGCGGTGGCAGGTCGGGCAGCACGACGCCACGCCACGGGGTGAGCAGCACCTCCCGCTCGGCCACGGCGGCGAGCACCTGGCAGCGCGCCGGGGTGAGCTCGCCGAGCGGCACCGACACGGCCAGCGCCACCCGGCCGTCGGTCTGCTCGATCCGGCCGATCGGGCCAACCGGGTCACGCTCGGGCACCGCGACCAGCGGGCCGCTGCTGCCCGCGTGCAGGGTGGCGCGCAGCTCGTCGACCAGTTCCAGCGGGCCGCCGGGCAGCTCGGCCAGCCGCCACACCCCCTGGTCAGAGCGGCGGCGTAGGAAGATCGTGGCGGCGGTCAGGAGCCCGGTGACGGCTTCGGGCACTGGCAGCCGCAGCCCGCTGTCCAGGCCGCCGAGCAGCACCGCCACCCGCTGGTTCGGCAGTGCCAGCGCGGCCACGTCCGCGTGCAGCCCGGCCACGTCCCCGCGCCCGTCGTCAAGCGCGAACAGGAACCGGCCGGGCAGCAGGGCCAGCTCCGGCTCGGCGCACAGCCGGCGATCCAGCTCGGCCACCAGCGGACGCACGTCCAGCACGCCCACCCCGTCCCGACCGGCCAGTGGGGAGGCCAGCAGGTTGCGGGCGGTGTCGTGCGGCGCGGAGGGCAGCAGTCCACAGTCGGCGAGCCGGGCGGACAGCTCGGTCTCCGCCCCGGGCGCCAGGCCGCGCAGCTGCAGGTTGCCCCGGGCGGTCAACTCCAGTCGCCCATTGCCCAACTCGACGGCCCAGGCGGCCAGCGAGGCCAGCGTGTCCCTGGGCAGCGCGCCGCCGGGCACCCGGATCCGGGCCAGCCCGCCGTCCTCCGCCTGGTGCACCGCCACAGTCCCTGGGCAGCGGTCCGCACCGACACGGCCGTCGCCTCGACCCGCAACGGAACCAGCCGGGGCTGCGTCGTTGCGGTCGGCACGCGGTGTGACGAGGGACAGGGCCACCGTCCAAGAGTAGACGGCCTCGATCAGTACCCCCTGAGGTGCTCGCGCTGCCGCGCTCCGAAGGCGCAACACCGGCCCACCAGCAACACCGGCCACCCCAACACCGCCCACCAGCAACACCGCCCACACAGACCCACCGGCGCTCGCGCAGACCCCGCACGGTCGGCACGACCGCCACCAGGTCTGCGCCAGCGCTTGCTCCGGGCTGCTTGACCTTGTGACATACAGTGGCCAGGCCAGCCCGCCTTGCCCTTGACCGAGCGCGACCAGCCCGCCGCGCGCCGAACCGGGCCGTCCTTGTCCTCGCCCCCGCCGGAGGTCTCCCTGTGATCCTGCTGCTGTCCACGTCCGACACCGACCTGCTCAGCGCCAGGGCCAGCGACGGCGACTACCGGCTCGGCAACCCGGCCAGGCTGACCGCCGAGGAGCTTCCGGCGCTGGTGGACGGGGCGGATCTGGTGGTGGTGCGGCTGCTGGGTGGCCGTCGGGCGTGGCAGGAGGGGCTGGACGCGCTGCTGGCCGGGCCGCGCCCGGTGGTCGTGGTGGGCGGCGAGCAGGCCCCGGACGCTGAGTTGATGGAGTGCTCCACCGTGCCGGCCGGGGTCTGTGCCGAAGCGCACAGCTACCTGGCCCAGGGTGGACCGGCCAACCTCGGTGAACTGGCCAGGTTCCTGTCCGACACCGTGCTGCTCACCGGGTTCGGCTTCGTCCCGCCGACGCCCACCCCGGTCTGGGGCACCCTGGAGCGGCCCGATGCGGCCACCCCGCCGGACGACGCCCCGGTGGTCGGGGTGCTCTACTACCGCGCGCACCACGTGGCCGGCAACACCGCGTTCATCGAGGCGCTCTGCCGCGCCGTGGAGGCGCACGG
>DATHIT010000833.1:0-3144 GCA_035489915.1 Pseudonocardia sp.
GTCGGATACTCCGGCTCCGGGTCGAGCCGCTCGGTCCCCTGATCCGCGCGTGCGGCGTGGTCCGGCTGCCCAGCCTGGTCGCCGCGCGCCGGCTGGTCCCACTCCTCGGCGGTGGGCTCCTCCGAGTCGCCGTCCCACACCGGGGTGAAGACCTCGGTGGGGTGCTCGTCGCGGTGGGCCTCGGGACCGGGATCCTCCGGATAGCCGGGGCTGGTCTGCGGGGTTGATGTCCGACGCTGCGTGGTCACGGCCAGGGCTCCTGGATTCAGGCGTTCACGAGACCGGAGCTGGAAACCTTCCAGCCCTGATCGGTCCGGCTCAGCGTCAGCTTCACCCGAAGCTGACGCACGGTCGGCGCCCCGGCAACGCCGTTGACCAGGGCGGATTGCCGCACATCCAGTGCGGTGATCACAGTGGCGGTGCCGGCATCGGCATCCAGCGCGGTCAGCGCGGCATCCACCACGGACGCCTGGCTGGTGCTCGGCGCCTTCTTCAGGTCATTCAGGTACTTGTCGTTGTCCGTGCGGAGCTTCTGCAGCAGCAGCCCGGTGGCGGACGCCTGCCAGGCCTGCATGCTCTCCTCCGGACGCGCCGGGTCGACGGTCTGCAGGGTGACGGCCAGCTGCCGCGCCGCCTGCAGGGCCGAGTCCCGGGCGGTGACCGTCTCGGCGGTGCTGCCCTTGGTGGCCGCCCACCAGGAGTAGCCGGCAAAGCCGGCGGCGACGACCGCGACCAGCGCGAGCACGCCCAGCACCGGGGTGACGATCCGCCACGGATTGCTCGTGCCGCTCATTCCGGGGTGACCCCGGCGATCTTCCACCGGCCGTCCACCTTCTGCGCGTCGACCAGCAGCCGGGCCGTCGCGCCGGTGGGCTCCTTGGCCGCGCCCCGGGTGCCGGTCTGGTCGACCATCATGAGCAGCCGGGCCCGGTCACCCTGGAGCAGAATCACCCCGGCGGCCGGCACGGTCGACTTGAGCACCGCCTGCTCCTGCGGCGCGAGCTGCTTGACCGGCTCGAAGACCCGGGCGAACTCATCGGCGAACTTCCCGGTGACCAGCCCCTTGGCGGCGGCCTCGTTCGCCGGCAGCGTCGAGTAGTCGTAGGAGTACACGGTGGTCATCGCGCCGGTCATCTGGCCGACCAGCTCGGCGGTCTGGCCGGTGTCCAGGAAGGCCTTGTTGGCCAGCGGTCCGGACGTGCGGGCGGTGATTGCCCCCACCGCGAGCACCACGGAGGCACAGACCAGGAGCACCGCCAGCACGGCCACACCGACCAGCAACCGCATGCGATTGCGGTCGGCCTCGGCGCCTGGGTCCGCCTCGACGTCGGCGGTGGCGCCGGTGCCCGCCGTGGGAATAGGCGCTGCGGTGGATTCCGCGCCGGCCGTCTTCGGCTCGGCGCCGTTCGCGGACTCGGTCGGGGTGTTGATGCCTGAGGTGGCCTCGGCGGCCGGCTGGAGGTCGGTGTCCGCGTCCGGCTCCTCGGGCCCGGCGGCGGCTGGCCGCACCGAGGGTGCGGCGGCGGTCGCCTCGGGGGGCTCGGCGAGGGCGGTACCGGCCGCGCGCGGCCTGGTCTCGCCGGCCGGGCGCCGCTTGGCCCTCGGCCGTACTACCGGATCCGCCTTCGCGCGGCCCGGCGTCGGCTCATCCGGCGTCGGGTCCGCCATCGGCTCGGCCTCGGGCGCCGAATCGGCGTCCGTCGGCATCTCAGTGCGACGAGGTGGCATGGATCGAATCCTTACGGGGGTCAGGATCGGATGGCGCTGGCCGCGGCTGCCTTCCATCCAGCGTCCGGGGTACGGACGAGGTCCAACTGGATGCGGACCTGCTTGGTGATCGGGAGGCTGGGGGCTCCGTTCACCGTCTGGGTAGTGGTCACATCAACCGCCGCTACCGCCTTGGCCTTGCCGGCGGCAACGTCGATGTCGGAAAGTGCGGCGTCGACCAGCTTGGCCTTGGTGGTCGTCTGCACCTTGCGAATCTGGTCGGCGTACTGCTGCTGGTTCTTCTTGAACTCGTCCAGCAGTGGTCCGGTGGCGGAGGCTTCCCAGTTGGCCAGCCCCTTGTCCACGGTCGTGTAGTCCAGGCTCTGCAGGTTCACCGCGATCTGCCGCGCCGAGGCCAAGGCGTCATCCCTGGCCGCCGCCGTCTTGGCCGCCGAACCGTTGGCGGCGGTCCACCACATGACACCGAAGACCACCACCGCAACCAGGCCAAGCCCCGCGACCACAGCGGCCACTCGGGTCGCCAAGGTGATCCGGTCCGCCGGCCGAGGCGCGGTGGGGCCGGCCTCGTCGTCGGTGGCGCCGCGGCGCGCCAGGAGGGCTCTCATGGCAGTCGAGGGTAGAGGCGCCCGACTGAGGCCCGATCCCGGGGCCCCTTGAACCCGGTGACCGCCGTCTCAGCCAGGCGCCAACTCACGGTGCGAGCAGGCCCGGAGTCAGTCCGAACTGGCCGAACGAGGCGGGCGCGCCGAGCAGGCCAGGGGCCGTCCCGCCGCCGAATATCGCGGTGGCCGAGTTCGCGTCAGCCCCCGAGTTGTCACCGTCGTGGTGACGCCCACCGCGGGGCGGTCCGTAGATCCCGGCGGCCGGGCCGTCGGTGTAGAAGGCGTAGAACCACCCTGGCGGGTTGCCGGGCCTGCCGTTCACAAACGGGTATTGCGGCTTGACGCCGCGCACGTCGGTGGGATCGAAGATCGGCTTCCGGCAGTACGCCCGGTAGTTGATCGGCCAAGGCTTCTGGATGTTCGTGCCAGCGCGTCTCTTGGTCGCCTCGTAGCCGTCGGCCTCGCCGCAGTTCGGCGGGTCGCCGATGTTGAGCACCAGGCCCAGGTGCGCCATCCCGTCACCGGGCAGGATGGTGGGTATCGCTGCGGCCAGCCCGGGATAAAGCTGCAAGATCGACTGGATCGACCGCAGCCGCCCCTTGAGGATCTGGCTCAGCGTCAGGCTCTCCCGGATGGTGTCGTGCAGTCCGTCCCCGGCCTCGTCCAGCAGGTCGCTCACCTCCCGGCTGGCGTCCGGGCCGGTACGCAGCAGCCGGCGGATGTCCGGGTCGCTGTCCTTGAGCTGCTTGCTGATCTTCTTCAGATCCGAGCTGAACGACTTGACCGGGTCGGCCAGGTCGTTCTGGGTCTGCAG
>DATHIT010000834.1:0-9193 GCA_035489915.1 Pseudonocardia sp.
GCGGTTGGTGCTCCGCCAGACCGGTGATAGAGACGGTAGGCGGTGCGTGACGGTCGACACGATCGGGGGGCGAATTTTCCTAGGACTTCCTACTATCTTATTACCAGGCATTTTGCTTCGAGCCCGGAGGTACCGCCGTGAGCGACACCAACCAGCAAGACGGACGTGAGCGTTGGCGCGCACGGTTCGAGGAGGCCGAGCGGGCTGGCAAGGTCCGTGACGCCGACTTCACGACGCTGTCTGGTGTCGAGGTCGACCCCGTGTACGGACCTCGCGACGGTGAGACCGTCCAGGACTTCGACCGGATCGGCTGGCCCGGTGAGTTTCCGTTCACCCGGGGTCTGCACGCGACCGGCTACCGGGGCCGTAACTGGACGGTGCGCCAGTTCGCCGGATTCGGCAACGCCGAGCAGACCAACAAGCGGTTCCGCGACATTCTGGCCGGCGGTGGCGGCGGGCTCTCCGTTGCTTTCGACATGCCCACCTTGATGGGCCGGGACTCCGACGACCCCAAGAGCATCGGAGAAGTTGGCCACTGCGGGGTGGCAATCGACTCCGCCGCCGACATGGACGTCCTCTTCGCCGATATTCCGTTGGAGCAGACCACCACCTCGATGACCATCTCCGGCCCCGCGGTGCCGGTGTTCTGCATGTATCTGGTAGCCGCCGAGCGCCAGGGCGCCGACCTGTCGAAACTCGACGGGACCCTGCAGACCGATATCTACAAGGAGTACATCGCGCAGAAGGAGTGGTTGTTCACTCCCGAGCCGCATTTGCGCCTGATCGGTGACCTGATGGAGTACTGCGTCCAGGAGATCCCCCGTTACAAACCGCTTTCGGTATCCGGGTACCACATCCGGGAAGCCGGATCGACGGCCGCGCAAGAGCTTGCGTTCACCCTTGCCGACGGATTCGGATACGTGGAGCTGGGGCTCTCCCGCGGCCTGGACATTGAGCGCTTCGCGCCTGGTCTGAGCTTCTTCTTCGATGCACACGTCGATTTTTTCGAGGAGATCGCTAAGTTCCGCGCGGCGCGGCGGATCTGGGCTCGTTGGCTGCGAGATGTGTACGGAGCAAAGTCGGTCAAGGCGCAGCAGCTGCGCTTCCACACCCAGACCGCCGGAGTCTCGCTCACCGCCCCGCAGCCCGACAACAACGTCGTGCGCACCGCCCTTGAGGCGCTGTCCGCGGTGCTCGGTGGCACCCAGTCGCTGCACACCAATGCCCTGGACGAAGTGCTTGCCCTGCCCAGCGATCGGGCCGCTCAGATCGCCCTGCGGACCCAGCACGTCATCGCCGAGGAGACCGGTGTGACCAACGTGGCCGACCCGTTGGGTGGCTCGTGGTACGTCGAGGCGCTCACCGACAAGATCGAGGCCGAGGCGGAGCGAATCTTCTCTCGGATCAAGGACCTTGCGCGCCGCGCGGTTCCCTCTGGCCAACATCCGATTGGCGAGATGACCTCGGGCATTCTGCGCGGCATCGAGGACGGCTGGTTCACCGGTGAGATCGCCGACTCCGCCTTCACTTATCAGCAGGCACTGGAGAAGGGCGAGAAGAAGCAGGTCGGAGTCAACGTGCACACCGCGGCCGACGCCGAGCAGCTGGAGATCCTGCGGATCAGCCACCAGGTCGAGGTGGACCAGCGGGAGTTGCTCGGTCTTCGCCGGAAGGACCGCGACGACGCCGAAGTTCGTCGTAGGCTGGCCGCGATGGTTGAGGTCGCCAGGGGCAGCGGAAACATGGTCGGCCCAATGCTGGACGCCATTCGCGCGGAAGCCACGCTTGGTGAGGTCTGTGGCGCACTCAAGGACGAGTGGGGGGAATATCGTGAGCCGGCCCGATTCTGAGCAGATCAGTCGCGCCCGCCGAATGTGGCAGGCGCTCGAGCCGTATCACACAGTGACCTACTTTGCGCCGGAGTCCAGGGAGGTAACCAGCCAGCTCGGCTGCAAAGGCGGCTGGATGAGCTACTTCGGGCTGCGTGCCGCCCCACTGGGCGCGGTCCCGGCCGAGGTGGTGGCCGCGACGTTCTACAACTTCCACCCAGACCGCGTTGCCCGAGCAATTCCCTCGGCATGGCAAGCCGCCCAGCCGAGCGCATTCCTCGCCGCGCGGACGCAGAGCGTGGACGAAGCTCTGCGCCGGCTGCTCGGACCCGTCGTGGAGTCGGCGGAACTTGCCGAGGCGGCCGAACTCGGCCGGGAGGCCGCTCTGGTCGCGCCCATCGCGGGGCGCCCGCTCGCTGCCGCGAACGCGGCACTGGAGTGGCCGACTGTGCCACACCTGCTGCTCTGGCACGCCCAGACACTGCTCCGCGAGTCCCGGGGGGACGGTCATGTCGCGGCTCTGGTGAGTGCTGGCCTTGATCCCTGTGAGGCGTTGGTGACTTTCGCCGCCGATGGACGTGTGGAGGCCGACTCCTTGCGTGAGCGCCGCGGCTGGTCGCCCGAGGAGTGGGTGGCGGCGTCCGAGCGGTTGGTAGAACGGGGGCTGCTTGATGGCGCCGGCGCGCTGACCGAGGACGGAGCGCGATTGCGCACCTGGGTGGAGGACCGGACGGATCTGGGCATGGCACCGGTATGGACGGAGTTGGGGGACGCGCGCTCTGACCGCCTGGTGGATCTGATGTCGCCGCTGGTGGCACGCATCGTCGGGAACGGCGGATTCCTCGCCGACAACCCAATGGGGCTCAGGCCGCTGGCGTAGCTTGCCCGCGGTAGCCCGAGGCGGTCATCCAGGACGATCGAATTAAGGGTGATGCCGTCATTCCCGCGGCTGTAGCGTTCCTGGACCGTTGGGTCGAACTTCCTCACGCTGTTCGATCACCTCCCGGAGCGCAGATGACCGAGTCCGACCAGCCCGATCCGTCCAGGCCCAGTTCAGGTTCCGGCGCCGATGGTGGCGGAGCTGGTGGTTCCGGTCCGGTCACCGAGCCCGCGCTGTCGTCTCCGTCAGGGGCCGCAAATTCACCGCCCAAGGGCTCGGACTCCGAGGTCCCGGAGCCCGAGGCTCTGACGTCCGAGGTCCCGGTTTCCGAGGCCCCGACGGTTGCCAGTGCCTCGTTGGGCGCACCCTCGGCGGGCGACCCGGACGGAGGTGACGGTTCCCGTGCTGGCGGCGGCCCTCCGGGACGGGAGGGTCCTCCCGGTTCGCCGCCGGGTCCCGGTTCCGTGGGCGAGGGCTACCCGTCGGCGCCCCCAGCCGGTGCGGGCCAGCCACCGGGGTACCCAGCGGGCGGTTACGCACCGGGCAGCTACCCGGCTGGAGGTGGCTACCCGCCGGGGTCGCCGGCTGGAGGTGGCTACCCGGCCGGTGAGGGCTACCCGGCTGGTGGCGGCTTCCCGCCGGGCTATCCGCCCGAGGGTTGGCCAGGCGGGGCTTACTCCACGGGCGGGCCTTACCCGCCCGGTGGGGCGTACTCGGCGGCTGGGCCTTATTCGACTGGTGGGGCTTATTCGCCCGGTGGGGCGTACTCGACCGGGAGCTACTCGCCGGGCGGTGGCTCGACGACCGAGGGCATTGCGCAGCCGGGTCCCACCCCTGGCGCCTTTCCGGGCTCGGCTGCCACACCCGGCGGGTACCCGTACCCGGGGCCCACGGCCGGGCCGCCGGGCTACCGGGCCGCCGGAGTCGCCCCGGTGCCGCCTACCAACGGCATGGCGATTGCCTCGCTGGTGCTGGGCATTGTCTGGCTGAACTGGGTCGGCAGCGTGCTCGCCATCATTTTCGGTCACGTGGCCCGCAAGCAGATCGCCGAGCGCGGGGAGGGCGGTGCGGGGCTCGCCACGGCCGGCATCGTGCTCGGCTGGATCGGTATCGGCGCACTCGGGATTGTCGTGCTCGTGTTGGTCGTCTTGGGGGTTGTCTCCAGCTTCTACCGCTGAGTGCAACGTGCTGCGGCGCGCGGCCGCGCTGCGTGCCAGGATGGAGCTGTGTCCCGACCCAATCCGCGACAGACCGCTGCCTTGACAACCGCGATGGCCGGCGCGGTGGATCTCTCCGCGTTGCGGGCTCGCGCCGACGCCGCACGCACCTCCGGAGCCGGTCGCGCTCCGGCGAGCGGACCGGCAGGTGGCTCCGCGCCACCCGATACCGACGCCGCCACGGGGCAGTGGGTCATCGATGTCACCGAGCAGACCTTCCAGACCGACGTACTCGAGCGCTCCCTGCAGGTCCCGGTGGTTGTCGACCTGTGGGCCACCTGGTGTCAGCCGTGCAAGCAGCTCTCGCCGGTGCTGGAACGCCTCGCTGAGCAGGGCCGAGGTACCTGGATCCTGGCCAAGGTGGACATCGACGCCAACCCGCGAATCGCGCAGGCGTTCGGTGTGCAGTCCATTCCGACGGTGATCGCGCTCGCCGGCGGGCAGCCGGTGGAGGCGTTCAGCGGCGCGCAGCCCGAGCCGCAGGTCCGGCAGTGGATCGAGGCTTTGATCACCGAATACCGCGACAAACTGCCGGGGATCAGCGCCGCCGAGTCCGGTGTCCCGGGCGGGGAACCGGAGCTCGAGGACGAAGACCCCCGGTTCGTGGCGGCCGAGGACGCCCTCGAGCGTGGCGACTACGCCGAGGCTGAGGCGGCCTACCAGCGCATCCTGGACGCCGAGCCGGCCAACGAGCAGGCCAACGCGGCGATCGCCCAGGTCCGTTTCCTGGCCCGCGCGGAGAGCGCCGACCCGAGCGCGATCGCCCGCGCCGATGCCAACCCGGACGATGTGGACGGGCAGCTTGCGGCCGCCGACGCCGAGCTGGCCACCGAGCGGGTCGAAGACGCGTTTGCCCGGCTGGTGGCCACCGTCGGTCGCACCGACGGCCCGGACCGGGACCGGGTGCGGGAGCACCTCGTCGGGCTCTTCGAGCTGTTCCCCCCGGACGACGCCCGGGTGATGGCAGCGCGGCGCGCGCTGGCCCGCGTGCTCTTCTGACCAGGCCCACTGGCGAGTCGCTCGGGCTGCCGGCGGCTTGTGCGGCTACAGCCCGCACTTGCCGGGGCCACCCAGCGCGCCCGTCCGGAACTGCATGATCCGTTCGAATCCGAGGTCGCCCGCCGGTGCTTGGCCGGCGGCGTCCCTGGCGGCGAAGTCGTGATCGAGCAGCTCCTGGACTGCCTCGTCGATGTCACCGGGGGAGAGCCCGAACCCGCCGTCGCCGGAGCGGTCGAACAGCGCGCGGGTGTACGCGCCACTCAGGCACACCGCGGTGCGCCCGGCCTCGGGCCCGTTGACCGGTCGGCCCAGCGCATCCAGCGCGGCCAGCGCGTAGCGGCTGGCCAGCAGCTCCCCGCCGGCGTAGTCACCGAGCCGGTCGTGCACCCGTGCCAGCTCCGGCGCGGACGTGCTGACCGCACCGGTGCTCGCGCAGTAGCGCACCGGGCCCTGCCGCTCGAGGTGGGGTGTGGCGCACCCGCGCAGTGCCGGCAGCGACCGGACCGGGGTCCGCCAGGTTCGACCCCGACTGGTCACCAGATGCCCGAACCAGCCGTGCGCGTCCGGGTCCAATCCGGCGAGCAGGTCGTTCAGTGGCAGGTCCCCGTTCTGCATCACGTCGGTCAGTGAGGTGTAGCCGCGCTGGGTGAACACCTGGTTCCGTACGGTCATCGCGGCGCAGGTGCCAGCGTGGTTCTGGTAGCCGTCCAGAAATGCCGACGCGCGGTCGAAGGCATCGCCGTGCGCGGTGGTGCTGATGGCCACCCCGACCGGGTCGCGGAAGCTGAGCAGCGCGCGCATCGTCCGGTCCAGCTCGAGGCGGCCGATCCTGATCTTCCCGAGCCGCCCGTCCACCGCCGCGTGCACCACGACACCGGCGAAACAGTCCGCCATCGCCTCCAACAGGATCGTCGGATACCGGGTCGGCTCGCGCAGCTGGACCTCCGCGTTGATGCCCAGCCTGTCCTGCACCGCGTGGCCGATCTCATGTGCCAGCGCCACCAGTACCGCGCCGTCGCCGTAGGTGCGTCGCAGTGTGGGCACCAGCCCGGTCCGGTCCCAGGCCACGGTGTCCTGGCGGGGGCAGTAGAGCGCTTGTTCGGACAGGTCAAGCGGGCGGCGTAGGCAGGGTGCGGGGACGGCGGGGTTGCCGGGATCGACGGCGTGGAAGGCGCGGATGTTCACCCACGGACGACCGAAGTGCATTGGGAACTGGTCGCGCCAGAACTGCTCGACACCGGTGACCACGTCGGCGGCCAGCTGGTCGGCCGGCGTCCCGGCCCCTCCGGTGACGACGGTGGGCGCGGCCGCCGACCGGGCTGATCCCGAGCCACCCGACCCCGAGCGGGCTGACCCCGGGAAGGGTACGGCGGCGGCCTGGGAATCCACCGGGGAGCGGTCCGGCGCGGAGCTCGAGTCGCCGAGGGTCGCCCCGCTACCTCCGGTGAACAACAGACCCGCGACAAGCACGAGCGCGACGGCGAGCTGTACCGCCGTCGCGGTACGGCGGCTACCGCCTGTCACGGGCACCGGGTCATTCTCCGCGATCACCGTCCTACCGGGGAGCTGTTCGAACCACCCGGTTGGCTACCTTTTGTGGGTGACCGATGTGCTCCGACGCCTACCGAACAAGATCGCGCCGCTGGTGGCCGGAGCCGCGTTGTTGGTCGCGGCCTGGCTGTACGTCCGGTTCGGCAGCCTGAACATGGCGCGGTTGGCCTCGCCGGACATGCGCGTGCACGTCGACTTCGACTCGTTCTGGAGTTCGGCGGTGGCGCTGCGCCAGCACACCGACCTGTACCGCACCGGCTCCCTGCTGCCCAATCTCGACCCGCCGGTGCTCGCGGTGCTGCTCTCCCCGCTCACCGAGCTGGATGTGCTCCCCGCCTACCGGTTGTTCGCCCTGCTCACCACGGTGATGGTGGTGGGCGCCTCGGTAGCGGTCGCGGAGTGGACCGGGCTGTCCGCGAGGTGGGCAGCGGTGGCGGTGGCCGCGCTGCTGCTGTCCGCGCCGCTGCAGAGCACGGTGGCGTTGGGGCAGGTGTACGGGCTCTTGGCGGTCGCGCTCACGGTGGCCTGGGTGGCCGAGCGGCGTGGGCGGCTGGGCTGGTCCGGGGTGGCCTTGGGGCTGGCCATCGCGCTCAAGCCGTCCCTGCTGCCCTTGCTGCTCTGGCCGGTGGTGCGGCGGCGATGGCGGAGTCTGCTTGCCGCGCTTGCGGCTGGGGCGGTGGCGACCGCGGTGGGCGTCGTCGCCGCCGGCTGGTCCGCCATCGGTGACTGGCTAGGACTGCTGCGCACGGTCCAGGTGACCGGTTTCCTGGACAACGACTCGCTGGCCGCGCTTGCGGTGCGCTGGCACCTCCCGGCCTGGGTCGGCTACCTGGTTGCCGCCGCGCTGCTGGTCGTCACCCTCTGGCGGGCCCGCCGGCGACCCGAGCACGCCATCTGGTCGATCACCGCCGCCGCCCTGCTGCTCGCCCCGATCGCCTGGAACAACTACCTGGTGCTGCTCGCGCCGGCGCTGCCCATGCTGCTGGCCAGGGGGCGCACCAGGGCCGCGCTGCCGCTGCTGGCGCTGCCGGTGATCGGCATCGAGTGGGCGCTGCTGCTGCCTCCCGGCGACTCGTGGCTCACCAGGCTAGGCATGTCGCTGTACTGCGGCATGCTGCTCACCTACTGGGCAGTGCTCACCTTTGCCCAGGCGGAGGAGCCGACACCAGCCGACTGGTCCGCCGAACTGGACGCCTGGCCCGACACAGTGCGCGAGCGCGTGCCGGGCTGATCGCCGGTATCGGGCCCGGCTCGGCGGATCGGGCACGGTCCGGTTACCGTCGCCGGGTGTTGTCGTCCGCCCGCCCGCTGTCCCGAGCTCGCCGCACCGCCGACCTGTCCTCGGCAACCGCCATCGCCCTCACCGCGTTGGCGCTGGGCATCACCGCCTGGCTGTTCATCCGGTATCCGGGGGTGCTGGTCAGTGGGGTCGCCAACGCCGACCCGAAGAGCCACGTCGACTTCGAGACGTTCTGGCGCTCCACCGTCGCGCTGCTGCACGGCACAGACACGTACCGCACCGGCTCGGTGCTGCCCAACCTGAACCCGCCGTTCCTGTCTCTGCTGCTGGCGCCGTTCGGGCTGCTGCCGCTGCTGCCCAGCTACTGGGTGTTCACCGCGTTGACCGTCCTGCTGGTCACCGCCTCGGTGCTCGCGGTAGCCCGTGAGCTGCGGCTGGGCCGGGCCGCGACGACGTTCGGCGTGCTCACCATGTGGGCCAGCTCGCCGCTGCACGGGACGCTGTTGCTGGGCCAGATCTACGGGTTGCTGCTGGCCGGGCTGGTGCTGGCCTGGCTGGCCCAGCGGCGGGGTCGGCCGCTGCTCTCGGCGGTACTGCTGGGCGTGGTGGTGGCGCTCAAGCCGTCGCTGGCGCCGCTACTGCTGATCCCGCTGGCCCAACGGCGCTGGCCGGCGCTCTGGGCCGGGATCGCCTCGGCCGGGGTGACCAGCGTGGCCGGGGTGCTCGTTGCCGGCCCGTCCAGCGCGCTGGAGTGGCTGCACCTGGCGACCGGAACCCCGGCGCCCGAGGTGGACGCGAACGCCTCGCTGCCCGGGCTGGTGGCGCGCCTCGGTGGCCCCGGCGTGCTGGGTTGGCTGGTCACGCTGGCGGTGGTGGTGGGCACGCTGTGGTGGGTCCGTCGGGCGGTGCCGACGCCGGGCGGGATGACCCCTGGGGTGGCCGAGCGGGCGGACGCGACGATCTTCGCAGTGGCCGCCGGCTGCCTGCTCGCCTCGCCGATCGCCTGGCTGAACTACGAGGTGATGCTCTGGCCGGGGGCGCTGCTGCTGCTCGCGGCCGGGCGCTGGCGGCTCGGCATGCCACTGCTGGTGTTCCCGGTGATCCCGGTGGCCTGGGGTTACCTGTGGCAGGCCGCGCCGACCGCGCCCGCCGCGCTGCTCGGCCGTTCGCTCTACTGCGTCGTGCTGGTTGCGTTCTGGGTGGCGCTGCTGGCCTTCCTCCGGAACTACTCGGCGATCCCGGCGGCCCCCGGCTCGGCCAGGGACGGGCTGTCCACTCCGGATGCGCGGGTGGTCGGCGCGGTGGTTTCGGCCGGCTCGGGCTCGGACAGCAACCACAGGACTCCGGTGGGCGGAACGCGCAGCGTGGCCGAGGCCGGCCGCCCGTGCCATGGCTCCTCGGTGGCCACCACCGAGCCCATGTTCCCCACCCCGGAGCCGCCGTAAGTCTCCGCGTCGGTGTTGAGCACTTCCCGCCA
>DATHIT010000835.1:0-10039 GCA_035489915.1 Pseudonocardia sp.
GCGGCGTCCAGCTCGGTGATCCGCCGGCCCGCCCAGCCGAGCAGCGTTGCCTGGGCGAGCACCGCGTCACCGATCGCGCCGGAGCCCACCACCAGCACGGTCGGCACCGGCACCCACAGGTCGAGCAGCACGTCCAACCCGGCGTCGGTGATCCGCTCGGTGCTGGTGGCGCCCTGGCGGAGCAGCCGCTGGGCCACCTCAGCGACGGTCCGGTCGGCCGCGGCGCCCAGGCCGCCGAGCTGGGTGGCCAGCTCGGGCCCGGTCAGCACCAGCTGGCTGCCGCCGTCGGAGGTGCTGGCCAGCGCGGCCGGTTGCCCGTCGCCCAGCGCGGCGCCGAGCGCATCGGCCAGCTCGGCGGGCAGCGGGTGGCCGAGCAGCGTGGCCCCGCCGGCGCAGGCCAGCCCGGCGGCCACCGCCGGCTCCTCGGCCACCTGGGCGCCGCGGGTGCCGGGCCCGGACAACGCCGCGTGCGCCAGCGGCACCGCCACGGTGTCCAGCGCGCCCAGGTACACCTGCCCCGCCGTCTCCCCCGCCGAGCTCGCGGCCAGCAACTGCCCGGGCTCGACCGTGCCGAAACCGTGGTGCTCCAGCACTCGGACCACGCCGACGCCGTGCCGAGCCCAGCGCCGCAGCGCCACTCCGAGTTCCCGGTTGACCGACGGTGGGGAGATGTCGCTCACGACACCCAGGGTACGGCGTGCGACCGACCAGATTTCCCCGGTGGCCGTGGCCACGCCGAGCGGTGTTGACCTCAACAGCGGTTGAGGGCGCAGGGTAGGGCCATGACGATCTCGGAACAGGCCAGTGCGGGGACCACCCGGGCCGGCACCTGGGGTGAGTTGCTGGGCCGGGGGCATCTGGGCGCCATGGCGGTCCTGGCCGGCGGCGTCGCGCTCTACGCCATCAACGTGTACGTCACGATCAGCCTGCTCCCCTCGGCGGTCGCCGACATCGGCGGCGAGCGGCTCTACGCGTGGAACACCACGGTTTTCCTGCTGGCCTCGGTGGCCTCGGCGGTGCTGGTCGGCAAGCTGCTCGCCGGCTCCGGCAGCCGCCAGGCGTACCTGATCGCGCTCGGGGTGTTCGGGATCGGCACGTTGATCTGCGCGGCCGCGCCGACCATGCCGGTGCTGCTGCTCGGCCGCGCCGTCCAAGGCGCCGGCGGCGGGCTGTTGGCCGGGCTCGGCTACGCGCTGATCCGGGCCGCGCTGCCTGCGCCGCTATGGACCAAGGCCAGCGCGTTGGTGTCCGCGATGTGGGGGGTGGGCACGTTCGTCGGGCCGGCGCTGGGTGGGGCGTTCGCCGAGTTCGGGTCGTGGCGCGGCGCCTTCATCAGCCTGTTCGTGGCCGCCGCGCTGCTCGCCGTGGTCGTGCCCAGGGCGCTGGCCGGGGCCCGCGCGGAGGCCAAGGCGGAGCCGTTCCCGTTGGTGGCGCTGCTCCTGCTGGCCTCGGCGGCACTGGTGGTGAGCGTGGCCAGCGTGATCGCCACGCCGCTGGTCAGCGTGCTCGGGGTGCTCGCCGGGCTGGCGCTGATCGCCGCGTTCGTCTTCTACGAGCGGCACGCCCGGGTGCGGGTGCTGCCGGCCGCCACGTTCCGAGGTGGGTCCCGGCTGCGCTGGATCTACGCGACCATCGCGGTGCTGGCGATGAGCTCGATGGTGGAGGCGTTCATCCCGCTGTTCGGGCAACGGCTGGCCGCGCTGGCACCGCTCGCCGCCGGCTTCCTGGGTGCCGCGCTGGCGCTGGGCTGGACGGCCGGCGAGCTGCCCAGCGCCAGCGCGTCGCGGGCGGTGACCATCCGCCGGGTCATCATCGCCGCCCCGGTGGTGGTCGGCATCGGCCTGGTGCTGGCCGCCGTGTCGATGCGGGCCGACCCCGGCGGTTGGCTGCTGGCGCTCTGGGTGCTGGCCTTCCTGCTCATCGGCGCCGGCACCGGGATCGCCTGGCCACACCTGAGCACCCTGGCGATGAGCAGCGTGTCCGACCCGCTGGAGGGCCAAAAGGCGTCCGCCGCGATCAACACCGTGCAGCTGGTCGCCAACTCCTTCGGCGCCGCGCTCACCGGGCTCGCGGTCAACCTCGGCGAGCCGGACACGCTGCGCGCCGCGCACTACCTGTTCGGCTCGTTCGCGGTGCTCGGCGTGCTCGGGCTGGTCGCCGCGGTGCTCAGCCAGCGCCGTCCGGACTGACCCGCGCCGGTCTCCGAAACCGGCTCGCGGGCCCCCGTACGGTCGGTGCTGTGGATGACCAACCTGGACCGGTGACCGCCGACGACGTGCTCGCCACGGTCGCCGCGTCGGTCGCGGCGCTGCGCCCGGGAGCCGGCGGTGACTGGTCCGCCGCGGCCGGCGACCTGACCTGGACCTGCTGGGAGACCGTGGAGCACCTCGCCGACGACCTGTTCTGCTACGCCGCGCAGCTGGGCGCCGACGGATTTCCCGGCTACCTGCCGTTCGAGGCGGCACCCCGGTACCCCGGCGGCGAGCCGAACACCATCCGCTCCGACCCGGCCGCCGGGCCGGAAGCGCTGTTCACCGTGCTGACCGCGACCGCCGCGCTGCTCGCCGCGATGGTCCGGGTGACACCGCCGACGGTGCGTGCCCACCACACCTTCGGCCCGGCCGACCCCGAGGCGTCCGCCGCGATGGGCGTGCTCGAGACGCTGGTGCACACCTACGACGTGGCGCGCGGCCTCGGCGTCGGCTGGGCCCCGGATCCCGCGGCGTGCGCCCGGGTGCTGGCCCGGCTGATGCCCGAGGTCGAGCGCACCGACGACGGATGGGCCGACCTGCTGTGGGCGTGCGGCCGGATCGCGCTGCCCGGCCGACCCCGCCGCGAGCGGTGGGGCTGGGACAACACGACCCGCGCGGAGCGCTGACCCAGTGTGCTGAAACCCCCGACTCAGTGTGCTGAGACCCCCGACTCGCGGAAGGGTGTGCCCCCGCGCTTCGGTGAGTCGGGGGTTTTGGTTAGGCGCCGAGGAGGCGGGTGGCCAGGTAGGACTCGACCTGGTCAAGGGAGACGCGCTCCTGGGACATGGTGTCGCGTTCCCGGACGGTCACCGCCTGGTCGGTCAGCGAGTCGAAGTCCACGGTCACGCAGAACGGCGTGCCGACCTCGTCCTGCCGGCGGTACCGGCGGCCGATCGCGCCGGCGTCGTCGAAGTCCACGTTCCAGTTCTTGCGCAGCGCGGCGGCCAGGTCACGGGCCTTCGGCGACAGGTCGGCATGCCGGGACAGCGGCAGCACCGCCGCCTTGACCGGGGCCAACCGGCGGTCCAGCTTGAGCACCACCCGCTTGTCCACCCCGCCCTTGGCGTTGGGCGCCTCGTCCTCTGTGTAGGCGTCCACCAGGAACGCCATCATCGAGCGGCCCACGCCGGCGGCCGGCTCGATCACGTACGGGCGGTACCGGGTGCCGCTGGCCTGGTCGTAGTAGGACAGGTCCACCCCGGAGTGGTTGGAGTGAGTGGTCAGGTCGAAGTCGGTGCGGTTGGCCACGCCCTCCAGCTCACCCCACTCGGAGCCGGTGAAGCCGAAGCGGTACTCGATGTCGACGGTCCGCTTCGAGTAGTGCGACAGCTTCTCCTTCGGGTGCTCGTAGCTGCGCAGGTTGTCCGGCTTGATGCCCAGGTCGGTGTACCAGGCGGTGCGGGTGTCGATCCAGTACTGGTGCAGCTCCTCGTCGGTGCCCGGCTCGACGAAGTACTCCATCTCCATCTGCTCGAACTCGCGGGTGCGGAAGATGAAGTTGCCGGGGGTGATCTCGTTGCGGAAGCTCTTGCCCATCTGGGCGATGCCGAACGGGGGCTTGCGCCGCGACGAGGTGAGCACGTTCAGGAAGTTGATGAAGATGCCCTGCGCGGTCTCCGGGCGCAGGTAGGCCAGGCCCTCCTCGGACTCCACCGGGCCGAGGTAGGTCTTCAGCATCATGTTGAAGTCCCGGGGCGCGGTGTACTGGCCACGGACGCCGCAGTTCGGGCAGGGCACGTCGGAGAGGTTGTCCTCGGACGCCTCCTTGCCGGTCCGCTCGATGTACTCCTCGGCCAGCTGGTCGGCCCGGTACCGCTTGTGGCAGCTGGTGCACTCCACCAGCGGGTCGTTGAACACGCCGACGTGGCCGGAGGCCACCCACACCTCGCGCGGCAGGATCACCGACGAGTCCAACCCGACGATGTCCTCCCGGCCGGTGACCATGGACCGCCACCACTGCCGCTTGATGTTCTCCTTGAGCTCGACGCCGAGCGGTCCGTAGTCCCAGGCCGAGCGGGTGCCGCCATAGATCTCGCCGCACGGGAAGACGAATCCCCGTCGCTTGCAGAGGCCGACGACGGTGTCGATCGTGGTGGACGAGGGTTTGCTGGGCACGAGAAGAGCTCCTGCAGCCGTAGATCGGGAAGAATGCGTATTACCGCAAGCGTACCGAGGCCGCGAAGCTCGTTCCGGGAGCACCTGCCCCGACCCCACCTCGGCTGACGTCGCTTGACAGCGGCGGTTTGCACAAGTGAGGCTCCCCTTACCGTCGATGCAGGAGGCCCGGTGCCCGATCCGTCCGTCAGCGCACCGACCGGAGGCCGGCTCGGCGACCACGCCGTGCCCGCATCGGCGCTCGCCGCGACGAAGCGCACGCTGGACGCGACGCCAGGGCTGGTCGGCGAACCCAGCGACGCGGAGCGGGCCCGCACGCTGGTCGTGGAGAGCCGCACCGCCACGCTGTCCACCCCCGGCGAGTACCGCCGCGCCGAGCCGGACCCGCCGCGGCCGCACCGGATCGGGATCCTCGAGCACATGAACGACGACCACGCCGACTCGCTGCTGGCGTTCTGCCGGGTGCTGGCCGGACGAGCGGACACGGTCAGCGCGCGGATGCTGGACGTGGACCGGTACGGCTTCTCGGTACTGGCCAGCACCGCCGGAGACGGCGCGGGCGGCGGTGGCGGGAACGGCGGGGGCAAGGCGGTCCGGTTCGGCTTCGACGCGCCGACCGACACCCCGCTGGCGGTTCGCACAGCGATGATCGAGCTGGTCCGCCGGGTGCGGGCTTAGCCGAGGCGGTGGTCGTCCGAGGCGAGCAGGCTGGGGTGGTCGGTGACCACCCCGGATTCGGCCTCGGCCAGCGTCTCGTAGGTGGCCGGCTCGTCGGCCAGCGCCTCGGACAGCAGCGGCACCACGTGCTCACGGATCTCGAACGGCGACAGCGCGCGCCGGTAGGCCACCACAGAGGTGAACCGCACGCTGAGCACCCAGCGATCCGGTTGGTCCACCGCCCTGCCCAGATCGCCGTGCAAGCACCCCTCGGCCCTGGTGAGCAGGGCCAAGGCGCGGCGAGCCCGCTCCACGAAGGAGGCTTCCCGGTCGGGCGACACCTGGTACCGGCAGATCAGCAGCACAACCGCGCACGTTACCTGGCGCCTAACATGGCTAGTGTCGTGGAAACGAGGTTCCTTGCCCGGGTCCGGTGATCCAGGTGGATCCGTCGCAAGGCGGAGGTGCGGGCCGATACCGCTGTTGTATCGGGCCGTGCCGACAACGCCGCGAGGTGCCGCCTGGGCGCCGGAGACGGGTAAGACGACCTCGTTTCCACGGCACTAGTGTCCGCAATCAAGCAACCTCGAGCGGGCAGCTCGAGGTAAGCAACGGCAGGCGACACCGGGGCCACGGCCACCGGACGGGGAGCGATCTGATGACCACGCTGCGTTCGGACACCGGCCAGGCCGACGCGAGCGTCGCCGTCACGGCGGGCCAGCCAACGCGGGGCTCGGCCAACGGGCCGGAGGGAACGGCGGAGGTGCACTCCTCGGAACGACCCGCCGCGCCGCCGGCGCCGCCGAGGCAGCCGGCCACCCTGGCCCTGGCCGGCGAACTGCTCCGCGCGCTGGCCGCGCCGGTGCGGATCGCTATTGTGCTACAGCTGCGGGAGTCGGAGCGGTGCGTGCACGAGCTGGTCGAGGTGCTCGGGGTCACCCAGCCACTGATCAGCCAGCACCTGCGGGTACTCAAGGCGGCCGGTGTGGTGGCCGGCGAGCGGCATGGCCGGGAGGTGGTCTACCGGCTGGTGGACGAACACCTGGCGCACATCGTGATGGACGCGGTGGCGCACGCCGAGGAGGGCACGTGACGGTACCGAGCACCAGCGGCCAGACGGCCAGCCGAGCGCTCAGGTCCACCCGGCAGCGGGCGGCGGTGTCCGCGCTGTTGGACCGGGTGGATGACTTCCGGTCGGCGCAGGAGATCCACGAGGAGCTGCGCCGCGACGGCGAGGGCATCGGCCTGACCACGGTCTACCGGACATTGCAGAGCCTCTCCGAGTCCGGCGAGGTGGACGTGCTGCGCACCAGCTCGGGTGAGGCGGTCTACCGGCGCTGCTCGACGCACCATCACCACCACCTGGTGTGCCGGCGCTGCGGACGCACGGTCGAGGTGGAGGGCCCGGCGGTGGAGAGCTGGGCGCAACGGATAGCCGAGGAGAACGACTTCGCCGAGGTGAGCCACACGGTGGAGATCTTCGGGGTGTGCCGGCCGTGTCGGACGGCGCTCTAGTCGTCTCAAGCTAGTCGTCTCAACAAGACACAACCCGACCCCGCGCGGCCGGCTAACGTCCGGGCGGTGACCGAGACAGCCGTCCCGACCGCCGTGCGGCGGATAAGCACCCCGGAATCCACCGAGCTGGCGAACCTGGCGTCGATCTTCGAGGACCTCCAGTTCGTACTCAAATGCTGCGAGGAGCTGGTCGCCCGGCTGGCCCGGCCGGGTCGGGGCGACGTCACGGACGACGTGGTGAGCCACTCGCTGTGGACCGCCGCGCTGGTGGCCTACGTGCGCTGCTTCTCCATCGGCAAGAAGCGCGGCGGGCTGACCGAGCAGGATCTGAAGGAGACCGGCCTGCAGGGTGAGGTGCTGGAGTGGCACAAGATGCTGAGCCGGCTGCGCGACCACCTCACCACCAGCTCGGCCAACCCGAGGGAGCGGTTCGTGATCGGTGCCGCGCAGGACGCCGAGGGCCGGGCCAGCGGCATCGCCATCGTGTCCACGCCGCTGCCCCCGGTGGAGGAGCTGGCGGTGCGCCAGACGGGTCGGCTGGCCATGGAGCTGACCACGCTGGTCGAACAGCGGATGGGCGAGCGGCAGCGCGCGGTGTTCGAGTCGGCCAGGGCGATGAGCGTGCGGCTGCTCAACTCGCTGCCCGAGGTGCGGCTGGACACCGCCGAGGAGATCCGCGCCGAAGAGAAGCCCGGCTAGCCGAGCAGTTCGGTGCGCAGCGTCGAGGCGTTGGAGACCACCAGCATGAGCAGGGTGCCCATCGCCTCCACGCCCAGCCCGGCGGCCGGGAACACGTAGCGCAGCGTGACGTCCCAGCCGCGGTCGGTGCGGATCGCGCCGAGCGTGCCGAACAGGCCCTGGCCGGCTCGTTCGGCCAGCCGCAGCGGGATGTCCGACTCGGCGGGCAGGTCCCAGGCGACCACGCAGGTCAGGCTGAGCACCTCCAGCCCCTCAGACAGCTCCACGCCCTGTAGCGCGCAGGGCACCTCGCCGTGCCGGAAGGACAGCGCCCCGTCGTCATCCACCCGGACCTCGTGGAAGCGCTCCAGCGCCTCCTTGGCGACGTCCAGCAACTGAGCGGTCGCCGAGCCAGATTCAGCGCTCATGTCTGTGCTCCCGTCGTACCGATGGCGGCGTCCTCGACGGCGGCACCATTCCCGGAGGCGGCGCCCGTCGAGCCCGCCTTGTCCACCGCTCCGCCGAACCGGCGGTTGCGTCCGGCGTAGATCTCGCAGGCCTCCCAGATGTGCCGGCGGTCGAAGTCGGGGAACAGCGTGTCCAGGAAGACCATCTCCGCGTAGGCCGACTGCCAGAGCAGGAAGTTGGACGTGCGCTGCTCGCCCGAGGAGCGCACGAACAGGTCGACGTCCGGCATGTCCGGCTCGTCCAGGTACCGGGCGATGACCCGCTCGTCGATCTTGTCCGGTTTCATCTTTCCCTCGGCGACCAACCGGGCGATCTGCTTGACCGCATCGGCGATCTCCGCGCGGCCGCCGTAGTTCACACACATGGTCAGGGTCAGCACATCGTTGTGCCGGGTCTTCTCCTCGGCGATCTCCAGCTCCCTGATCACGCTGCGCCACAGCCGGGGCCGCCGGCCCGCCCAGCGCACCCGCACCCCCATGGCGTGCATCTCATCCACCCGGCGACGGATCACGTCCCGGTTGAAACCCATCAGGAAGCGCACCTCGTCCGGGCTGCGCTTCCAGTTCTCGGTGGAGAACGCGTACGCCGACAGCCACCGCACGCCCACCTCGATGCACCCGCGCGCCACGTCCATCAGGGACGCCTCGCCGCGCTTGTGACCCTCGATGCGGGGCAGGCCCCGAGCGTTGGCCCACCGCCCGTTTCCGTCCATCACCAGCGCGATGTGCCTGGGTACCTGGTCGGCGGGGATGTCCGGGGGGCGAGCGCCGGAGGGGTGTGGATCGGGTGGCTGGAACGGCACGTCGAAGAGCCTACGGCGCCGGCGAAATGGCTCGCCGAACGGTGTAGCGTCAGGCCAGCACGTGGTTGCGCCTAGGGTTCCGCCGGCCGCCCGCCGAGTTACATGATCGACAATCAGGGCGGCTCGGGGCTGGACCAAGCGGCGCCAGGGCGGATGGACACCGCCCACACCTGACGGGACAAAAGCCCTGAGGGCTCCTCTTTGACATGCCCGCTTCCGGCGGGCCGGCCAGTGGGAGCCTGCCGTGACAGTCCTGTTCGTGCCCGCCGCCCTATCCCCCAACTCCTCGGTCACCCCGACGATCGTGGCCGCCGTGCTGGGCGCGGCGCTGCTGCACGCCATCTGGAATTCCCTGGCGCACGGGGTGTCCGACCGCCTGGTCGGGTTCGCCCTGATCGGCGCGGTGGACCTGGTCGGCGGCGCGGTACTGGTCTCGATCGGCGGCCCGATGCCGGCGCCCGCCTGGCCCTACGTGGTCGCCTCCGCCCTGCTGCACGTGCTCTACAACCTCCTGCTGCTGGCCAGCTACCAGCTAGGCGAGTTCAGCCAGATGTACCCGCTGGCCAGGGGTACCGCGCCGTTGGTGGTCGCGCTGGTGTCGGTGCTGCTGCTCGGCCGGTCGCTGCCGATCACCGAGTTGCTCGGGGTGCTCGCGGTGTCCGCCGGCCTGCTCGGGTTGGTGCTGGTCGGGGGCTGGCCGGGGCGCGCCCAGCTGCCCGCGCTGGGGGCGGCGACCCTCACCGGGTTGACCATCGCCGCCTACACCGTGGTCGATGGGATCGGGGTGGGCCTGGCGCCGCTGCCGGCCTACATCGGCTGGCTGTTCCTGCTGCAGGGCGCCCCGCTACCGCTGCTCGCGGTCCTGCGCCGAGGGCGGGAGCTGCCGGCCGCGGTCCGGCGCTGCGCGCTGCCCGGGCTCGCCGGCGGGATCATCTCGCTCGCCGCGTACTCGATCGTGCTGTGGGCGCAGACCAGCGGCGCGCTCGCCCCGATCGCCGCGCTGCGCGAGACCAGCATCATCTTCGGCGCGCTGATCGGCGCCGTCTTTCTCGGCGAGCGGCTCGGCCATCGCCGCGCCATAGCCGCCGCCGTGGTCCTAGCCGGCGTACTCCTGATCAGCCTCACCCCTTAGCCGCTCCACCCCGCCGCACCCGGAACGACCCCCCCGCCGCTCACACAGCCCCGCCGCCGATCGCCGCCGCCGGTCACACGCCCGCCGCTCACACAGCGCCGCTGGCGCTCACACGTGCCACCGGTCACCCGCCCGCCGCCGCTCACACAGCCGGGCCGGCGCTCACACAGCCCCCGTTGTCGCTCACACAGCCCGCGACCCCCTCACACAGCCGCCCGACGCGCTGTGTCGAGCCCGGCGCGCTGTGTCGAGCCCAGCGGCCGGTGTCGGGCCCGACGGCCGGTGTCGAGCCCGACGCCCTGTGTCGAGCCCGACGGCCTGTGTCGAGCCCGACGCCCTGTGTCGAGCCCGACGGCCGGTGTCGAGCCCGACGGGCTGTGTCGAGCAGAGGGGCGGCGCGAGGGACATTGGGCCGTGGTG
>DATHIT010000836.1:0-19166 GCA_035489915.1 Pseudonocardia sp.
TTGGGCGCGTTTCCCACGTAGTCGGGCTGCTCGGAACGGCCGTCGTCCAGTGGGGTGGGGTCGAACGGCAGCCAGCCCACCCCGGGGAAGTAGGCCTCCACCCAGGCGTGCGCGTCGCTGGTCCCGATCGAGCGGTAGTCGCCGACCTGTTCGCCGGCGCTGAACCCGATGGCCACCCTGGAGGGCACGCCCACGGTGCGCAGCATGACCGCCATCGCGGAGGCGAACTGCTCGCAGTATCCGGTCTTTCCCCTGGTCAGGAAGTCCACCAGGAGGTCGCCGGAGTTGCCTGGCCGGGTCTTGAGGCTGTACTTGAAGCCGAACGCCGGGTCCAGGAAGTAGCGGTTGAGCGCGATCGCCCGCTCGAACGGGCTGCGTGCCTGCCGGGTGACCGCCTTGGCCAGCGCGGTGATCCGAGGATCCACTCCGCCGGTGTCCAGGAAGGTGGGGCTCACGTCGACGGCCGGTTCGGCCTGCTCCAGGGCCGGCACCGACGGGTCCGGCAGCGCCGCCCGCTCGGTCCAGCTCGGCTCGCGCACCGGCAGGTCGGTGTACGCGGTGCCGCTGAGCACGTCGTAGTGCCAGCGGCCGGACACCACGCCGGCCACCCCCATCGGCTGGCCGTAGAGCGGCAGCCACTGGTCGAGCAGTCCGACGTTCTGGAAGTTCACCGTGGCGGTCGGGTTGTTGACCGGCACCGCCATCCCGGACGGCAGCGACTCGTCCACGGTGACCCCGCGCAGGCGGTCCGGTAGCTGCCAGCCCTGCTGCGGTACGTACCGGTTCAGGGTGAGCGACCGCAGGTACTGCGGCGAGGGAAGTCCACGCACCCGGAGCAGCTCGGTGGGGGAGTCGTTGTCCAGCTGACCCCGCAGCGAGGTGAACGGGTTCAGGCCGAACTGGCCGTTGGTGGCTCCGGAGTCGCCGTGCCCGCCGCCGGCGAATCGGCCGACCGTGCCGATCGGGGTGGCGAGCAGGCCGACGCCCAGCGCCGCGAGGACCGAGGCGGTGGTCAGCAGGACGGTCAGGGTTGTCCCGTTGCCGGTCGGCACTAGCCCGCGGAGCCGGTTCACCGCCCGCTGCGCCGGTCCGGAACCACCGGGGCGCCGGGCGGGCGGCGCGGTGGGAATGCCTCGGCGGGCCTGCCGGCGGCGATGCTCGGTGAACAGCACCAGTACATAACCGACCGCGCCGGCGGCCAGCGACCAGTCCGGCAGCGCGCGCGGGGCCAGCGCGGTCGGCACGGTGTACGCGCCGAGCAGCACCAGCCCGCAGGCCGTCGGTCCGTGCCCGGCCGCCGCCAAAGCGTCCACCACCAGGGCAAACACCCCGAAGCCGAGGGCCACCAGCAGGGCCAGGGACGACGAGGTGGGCACCGGTGGCACGCCGCCCTCGATCTGCCCCATCGCGCCGGCCAGCCCGTCGCCGAGCTCAGCCAGTGCACCGGGCCCGGGGAACACATGGAGCACCGCGTCGGTGCTGAACAGGCCGGTGAGCAGCAACACGAGCCCGACAACCTGGACGACCAGCACGGCCGCGATCGGTGCCCGGAGCAGCCGCGCCAGCAGGCCCAGCAGCATCACCAGGCCCACCACCGCCAGCACGTACCAGAGCCAGCGGTGCCCCAGCAGCACCCCGCTGAGCGCGCTCGAACCGAGGGCGACCGCGAGCCCCGCGGTGATCGGCACCAGCCGGGCGCGCCGTGTCGAGCCCGCCGGATTCTCCGGCGGCGTCCACCCGCCCGACGGCTGACCCGCCGAGCCGGCGTCGGCCGTGCGGGGGCCGGGCATCGGGTTCCCGGCGCCGGGGAACGCGCCGCCCGGCGGCGGCGCGCCGGCCCCCGGGAACCCGCCGGCGCCGTTCGCCGGCCCCCAGCCGGAGCCGGCGGGCGACCGAGGAGCCGCCGGGGGCGACTTCATCGGCCGGTTCCCAGCCGCACCGGCAGCCGGCGGCAGAAGTCGTTCCACACCTTGTCCGGACCGCGATCCGGCCGGCCCACCAGCACGCTCCACCCGGCGTCGGTGAGTGACCTGGACGCGGCGGCAACCCCGGTGACCGGGCGGGTTTCCTGCGCCGAGGTCCATGCGGCCACGTCCAGCAGGACGGCGTGTCCGTGCCCGCCTCGGGCGCCTTCGATCAGCGGCGCCACCGCGGCCGGGTCGACCGAGCCGAGCACCGCGAAAAGTTCACCGCCATCGCTCGGGGGCGGCACCAAACCGGGGTGCGTGGACGGGCGGAGGGTGGCCAGCACGTCGAGGAACTCCTCCGGGTCGCGCCCGGAGGCCAGGGTCACGCTGTTCTCCGCGACCAGGGTGACCCGTCGCCCGCCGTCCAGTAGGTGCCGGCAGACGCTGGCCACCAGCTCGATGGCAAATTCCAGGCTGGCCCCGGCGCCGACGCCGCGATGGGCCTGGGCGCGCCGGTCCAGCAGTACCGTCACGCCGCCGTGCCAGGGCCGTTCCTCCACCCGCACCATCAGCTCGTCGCGCCGCGCGGTGGACTTCCAGTGCACCGTGCGCAGCGCGTCGCCGGGCTGGTACTCCCGCACCATTGCGTCGCGCTCACCCAGACCCCGGCGCAGCCCGGTGGACCCGGAGTCGCCCTCGCCACGTCCGAAGCCGTCCGGAAACCCGGACAGCTCGGTGACCCGGGGCAGCACGGTGAGCTGGGCGCGTCCGACCAGCTGGTGTTCGTACTCGGCCAGCCCCAGGGGGTCGCTCACCCGGACGGTGAGTGGGCCGACCAGGTGCACGCCCCGGACCGTCGGGGTGATCGGGTAGGCCAGCTCCAGCGGCGGGTCGCCCCGGCGGGGCGCCGGGGTGACAAATCGGGGCGAACCGCCCAGCGCGTCCGGCAGCTCGTCGGTCAGCACCAGCCCGCCGCCCAGCATGCGACGGCAGGTGTGCACGGTCAGCCTGGCGGTGGCCGCCGAGCCGGCCGACAGCCGCACCGGTTCCAGGTTCCGCTCGGCCTCCACCACCAGCCTGGTCCGGGCCGCGATCAGCGAGGCCAGCAGCGCCAACACGATCACCAACACACCGATGCGCAGCAGGTCGCGCTCGTTGAGCACCACCGAGCACGCCGAGGCGGAGACCCCGGCGGCGATCAGGCACCGGCCCAGCGTGGTCAGCCCGCTGGGCACGTGGTGGTGTGGGTCAGCCACGGGGCGCGCCCGCGCCCGGCCCGTGCGGCACCGGAAGCCGACCCAGCAGCGACCGGATCAGGTCGGCCGCGGTGCGCCGCGCGGTGATCGACTCAGGGGTGAGTACCAGCCGGTGGGCCAGTACCGGCCCGGCCATCACGTGCATGTCGTCCGGCACCACGAACTCCCGCCCGGACAGCGCGGCCTGCGCCCGGGCCGCGCGCACCAGGTGCAGGGTGGCCCGGGGGGAGGCGCCCAGGCGCACCTCGGGCATCCGGCGGGTGGCCGAGACCAGCTCGACCGCGTACCGACGCAGCTCGGGTGCCACGTGCACGTCGCGCACGGTGGCCAGCACCGATTGCACCTCGGCCGTGTCGGACACCGGGCTGAGGTCGGCCAGCGGGTCGTGCGCGGAGTGCTCGTCGACCATGGCCAGCTCGGCGGTCAGGTCGGGGTAGCCGATGCTGATCCGCGCGGTGAACCGGTCCCGCTGGGCTTCGGGCAACGCGTAGGTGCCCTCCATCTCCACCGGGTTCTGGGTGGCCACCACCAGGAACGGGTTGCCCAGGGGATAGGTCATGCCGTCCACCGTGACCTGCCGTTCCTCCATGCACTCCAGCAGCGCGGACTGGGTCTTGGGGGAGCCCCGGTTGATCTCGTCGCCGATCACCACGTTGGCGAAGATCGGCCCGGGACGGAACTCGAACTGCGAGCTCTCCCGGTTGTAGATGGACACTCCGGTGATGTCGCTGGGCATCAGGTCGGGGGTGAACTGGATCCGGCTGACCGCGCAGTCGACGGACCGGGCGAGTGCCTTGGCCAGCGATGTCTTGCCGACTCCCGGCACGTCCTCGACCAGCAGGTGACCCTCGGAGAGCAGCGTCACCAACGCGATGCGGATCGCCTCCGGCTTTCCGGCGATCACCTTGTGCACGTTCTCGGTGATCCGACCGGTGACGATGGCCAGTTCCGGTAGCGACATGGGCACGGGTCGGCTGCTCGTCGTCGTCATTCAACCTCCCCCGTGTCGGACAGCCCGCGAGCAGTCTGTCAAACGGTGACCGGACGGTCATCGAGTCGGTACCCAGAGCGGTGACCGGGCGTCACGTTAGGGCCATCCCCACCGCGCCCCACGGCCACCCCCTGGAATGCCGCCGCGCCCCTCGTCCGGAGCGTTTTGCCAGCTCAGCGTGGGCAGCTTGGCCCCGCAGGGCTTCCCCAGTGGCGTCCTCGGCACTCCGGCAGGGCAATTGCCCCCACCTTCCCCCACTGCCCGTGACCAGCCAAAACCGTCGCCTGTGGGGCTTAGGGGGAGGTGCGGCTCGTTGACTGTGGTGGAAAGTGGGGTAAGGTGGTGATCGTTGGAGCCAAGGGGAGGCGATGCCGATGTTTCTCGGCACGCACACGCCCAGGCTCGACGACAAGGGCCGGCTGACCCTGCCGGCGAAGTACCGGGACGAGCTGCGAGGGGGGATGATGATCACCAAAGGCCAAGACCGGTGCCTGTACGTGTTCCCCCGCCCGGTGTTCGAGGAGCTCGCCCGCAAGGTCGCCGAGGCACCGTTCACCAACGAGGCGGTCCGCGCCTACCAGCGCTATCTGTTCGCCGGCACCGACGAGCAGAACCCGGACTCACAGGGCCGCATCCCGATCACCCCTGAGCTGCGCCGCTACGCGGGGCTGAGCAAGGAGTGTGTGGTCATCGGCGCGGTGACCCGCCTGGAGATCTGGGACGCGGCGGCCTGGCAGAGCTATCAGGAACAACACGAAGACGACTACGCGCAGGCGCAGGAGGAGGTGCTGCCCGGCATGTTCTGACATGCCGAGCGGTGGGCGACGCACGAGCGCCCGGGCCCCGGATGTCCCGAGGCCTCCACTCCGCTGCTGGTGGCCCTGGCACACCTTCCCCGGTGCCAGGTCCGCCGGGAGGGGAGCGGGGACCTCGGGGCATCCGGGGCTCTCTGCCCATCCACACGAACTGAGAGGGGGTCGGCGGATGCCAGAGTCAGATCCGGAGTCTCTGCCGGCCGCCCAGCACGTACCGGTACTGCTCGACCGGGTACTCGAGTTGCTCGGCCCCGCGCTGAGCGGCGGGCCGGCCGTGGTGGTCGACGGCACCCTCGGGCTGGGCGGGCACGCCGCCGCGCTGCTGGCCGCGCACCCCGAGCTCACCCTGATCGGGCTGGACCGCGACCCGCAGGCGCTGGAGCTGGCCGGCCGCCGGTTGACCGCCTACTCCGACCGCACCCACCTGGTACACGCCGTCTACGACGAGCTGCCCGAGGTGCTCGAGCGGCTCGACATCGATCAGGTGCACGGCGTGCTGCTCGACCTGGGTGTGTCCTCACTGCAGCTGGACGCGGTGGACCGGGGCTTCTCCTACTCCAGGGACGCCGCGCTGGACATGCGGATGGACCCGACCACCGGCCCGACCGCCGCCGACGTGGTGAACGGCTACTCGGTGGACGAGCTGGCCAGGGTGCTGCGCGACTATGGCGAGGAGCGGTTCGCCAAGCGGATCGCCGTCACCGTCGCGCGCCGCCGCGAGCGCGCCCCGCTGCGCACCAGCGAGGAGCTGGTCCAGCTGCTGTACGAGGCGGTGCCGGCGGCCTCCCGGCGCACCGGCGGGCACCCGGCCAAGCGCACCTTCCAGGCGTTGCGTATCGAGGTCAACGGCGAGCTGGACGCACTGCGTGACGTGCTGCCGGCGGCGATGGACGCGATCGCGGTGGGCGGCCGGCTGGTCGTGCTGGCCTACCACTCCCTGGAGGACCGGCTGGTGAAGCGGGCGCTCGCCGAGGGCGCCCGGTCCCGGACCCCGCCGGGCCTTCCGGTGGAGCTGCCCGGGCACGGACCTCGGTGGCGGCTGCTCACCCGGGGCGCGGAGCAGGCCGACGAGGCCGAGATCGAACGCAACCCCCGCGCGGCCTCGGTCCGGCTGCGCGCCGGCGAACGAATCGCGGCGGCATGAGCCAGCGTGTAACGAGCGAGGAGCAACAGCAATGAGTGCCCCCACCGTTGAGCGGACCCGGCCCGCCCGCCAGCCCAGTACCCGCACCCCGCGCCGGTCCGCCGGCGCGCCGGCGCCGCGCGATGCCAACGGCGCGATCGGTCGGGCGTACGCCCGCCGGGCGGTCCGGGAGAAGCGGCTCAACGGCGACCCGGACGACGCCTCGGCGGGACGCTCCCAGTTCGTCCTGCTGATCATGGTGCTGCTCGGCGTGGGGTTGGTCGCGTCCCTGTGGCTGTCCACCACGGCCGCGGCGGACTCCTACCGGCTGGACAGCGCCCGGCAGGCCACCCGGGACCTGTCCGAGCGCAGCGAGTCGCTGCGTACCGAGATCGCCTCGATGCAGTCCGCCCCCGCGCTGGCGCAGGCGGCCTCGCGGATGGGCATGGTGCAGGTATCCGACGTGGCTCGGCTGGTGGCCCAGCCGGATGGCACGGTCGCGGTGGTCGGGGTGCCGAAGGCCGCCGTGGCGCCCGCTCCGCCGGCCCCGGTGGTGGTCCCACCGGTACCTGGGCAGCCCACACCCGGCCAGCCCGGGCAACCCACCGACCAGCAGACGGCCGACCAGCAGACGGCCGGTCAGCAGCCCACCGACCAGCAGACGGCTGGCCAGCAACCCGCTGACCAGCAGGCCCCGAGCCAGCAACCCGCTGACCAGCAACCCGCTGACCAGCAATCCACCGACCAGCAGGGCCCGAGCCAGCAGACGGTTGACCAGCGGGCCGCCGGGCAGCAGACGGGCGACCAGTCGGCGCTGGCCAGCCAGCAACAGGGGGACCAGGCCGCCGATAGCCAGCTGACCGCCGAGCAGCAGACGCCGGTTCAGCGGGCGCCGGTTCAGCGAGCCGCCGCTGGTCCGTCCGCGCCGAGTGCGCCCGCCACCGGGCACTGATGCGTTCCGCGACCGCGCCTCGGACCCGCCCGAAATCCCGCTCGAGCCCCCCGGTCCGGCGCCCCCGGGGCCGCGGCGCCGGTCGGCTGGACCTGAACCGCCGCCTGGTCGCCGGCCGGCTGATCATGGTGGCGTTGCTGGTGCTCGCCGGGGTGAAGCTGGTCAGCGTGCAGACCGTGCAATCCGGGCAACTGCGCGCCGACGGGGACAAGCAGCGGGTCACCCGGCTGCCGCTGCCCGCCGAGCGGGGCTCGATCCTGGACCGGGCCGGCACCCCGATCGCGTTCAGCGTGCAGGCCGAGGCGCTGGTCGCCAACCCCTTCCTGATCTCCAGGAACCAGGGTGCGAACGCGATCACCCGCAAGACCGAGATCGCCATCGGGGTGGCCCAGCTGACCGGCGCGGACGCCAACCAGCTCTACGCCAACCTGAACACCGACAAGCACTACGTCGTCCTGGTGCCGCTGGTGGAGCCCGCGGTGGCGCGCGCGGTGACCGAGCGTTTCCCGGAGATCGGCCAGGAGGATCGGGAGTCGCGGCAGTACCCCGGCGGGTCGCTGGCCGCCAATATCCTGGGCGCCGCGTCCTGGAACATGGACCAGCACAAGTTGCACGGGGTGGTCGGGCTGGAGGCCGCCGAGGAGAGCCTGCTGGCCGGGACCGACGGGTACCGGGTGGTGGACACCGCCGAGGGCGGCGACACGGTCATCCCCGGCAGCGAACGGGCGGAGAAGGCCGCGGTGCCCGGGTCCAGCCTGCAGCTCACCCTGGACTCCGACCTGCAGTACACCGTGCAGCAGCAGTTGGCCGCCTACGTGAGCCTGCACGGCGCCAAGGACGGCAGCGCGGTGGTGCTGGACGCGGCGACCGGCGAGGTGCGCGCGCTGGCCACGAACGCCACGTTCGACCCGCGCGACCTGGCCGCGGCCAGCAAAAACCAGCTCGGCAACCCCGCGGTCACCACCCCGTTCGAGCCCGGCTCGGTAAACAAGATCATCACCATGGCCGCGGCCCTGGATTCCGGGCTGGACAACCCGATGACCGTGCGGGACGTGCCGGACAGCATCAAGATCGCGGACCGGACCATCCACGACGCGTGGAATCACCCGACCCAGCGATTCACCCTGACCGGCATCCTGGCCCGCTCGTCGAACGTCGGCACCCTGATGACCGCGCAGCAGATCGGCCCCGACCGGTTCTGGACGATGCTCAACAAGATGGGCCTCGGCAAGCGCACCGGAGTCGGGTTGCCCGGGGAGAGCGCCGGGCGGGTACCGCCGAGGAACACCTGGTCCGGCTCCACGTTCGGCAACCTGCCGATCGGCCAGGGGCTGTCGATGACCGTGCTCCAACTCGCCGGCATGTACCAGGCGGTGGCCAACGACGGGCTGCGCGTGCCGCCCAGGATCGTCCAGGCCACCATTGACCCGGACGGCACCAAGCACCCCGCACCGAGGCCGGAGCCGGTCCAGGTGGTGTCTCCACAGATTGCCCAGCAGTTGCGCCAGATGCTGGTCGCGGTGACCCAGAACGGCAAGGGCGTGCAGCGCGGCACCGGGGTCGACGCCGCCGTGCCCGGGTACCAGATCGCCGGCAAGACCGGGACGGCGCAGCAGGTCAACCCGGCCTGTGGGTGCTACTCCGAGAGCAACTACTGGATCACCTTCGCCGGGATGTTCCCCGCCCAGGCCCCGCGCTACGTCGTGGCGATCATGCTGGACGCGCCGACGCACGGGCAGAATGCCTCCGCGCTGTTCCACCAGATCGCGTCCACCCTGGCCCAGCGAGATCAGATCCCGGTGGACCCGACCCCGCCGCCCATGCAGCCCCTCGTGGTGCCCTGACCCTGCCGACCAGTCCCGCGCCGTCTTGGCTGGGCACAGCGCGTCGGGCTGGGCGCAGCGCGTTGGGCTGGGCACAGCGCGTTGGGCTGGACACAGCGCGTTGGGCTGGGCACAGCGCGTCGACGGGCTGTGTGAGCACACCGGGGGCTGTGTGAGCGGATCGGGAGGCTGTGTGAGCGTGCCTCGGGCTGTGTGAGTGGGCGGCTGCGGCGGAGGTGCGGCGGTTGTTGCGTCGGCGTGCGGTGGCTGGGTGCGGGCGGTTGCCGCGCGAGCGTGTGGTGGCTGGAGCCGGGCGGCGAGCCCGCTGGTTACCCAACTGCACACCACGCAGGTCTCAGCGCTGTTGGACCTGCCGCCGGTGTAGCTCGGTAACACGAGGCTGGCCTCGGTCACCTGTCCCGCGCCCGTCCGCCCGCTACCGACCCCGCGGCTCCCTGCCCCGTACGTGCTCGCTGGGCGCCGAGCCGTGCCTAGCTCGCCCGCCGGTCGCGTGTTACCCAACTGCACACCACGCAGGTGTGAGCGCGCCTGGACCTGGCCGCGGTGCAGTTAGGTAACAAAAGGGTTGCCGTGCGCGCCTGGGGTGTGACTTGGTTGGGACGGCGAGGGCTGGGGTGTGATAACGCCTGGTGGGTCGCCCAGCGGGCGGTGCGGCACGGTGGGCGGCCAGGCTCCGCGCCCGCCCCAGTTCGGGGAGCCGGTGCCGCGCTATGGCCCGATCATGGCGCCGGTAGCCTTCCGCGACGTGTCCCCGACCCAGATCGCGGCCGACTCGCCGGTCGCTCCTCGGCCCACTCGGACAGCGCCCACCGCGCTGCCCGAACTGGCCGCGTTGGTCGGTGTGCCGGTGCCCGGTGGCCGGGCCGACACGGGCCACGCCAACACAACGGTGTCCGGAGTGACCCTGCGCGCGCACGACGTGCGGCCCGGTGATCTTTTCGCCGCGCTGCCCGGTTCCCGTGCGCACGGTGCCGATTTCGTCGGCCAGGCGGTGGCGGCGGGCGCCACCGCGCTGCTCACCGACCCGGCCGGCGCCACCCGCCCGGTAGTGGCCGCGGCCGGGGTGCCCACTCTGGTGACCGAGGACCCGAGGGGGCTGCTCGGCACGCTGGCGGCCCGGATCTACGGCGACCCGACTGCCCGCCTTGCCGTGCTCGGGGTGACCGGGACCAGCGGCAAGACCACCGTCACCTTCCTGATCGAGGCCGGGCTGCGGGCCGCCGGGCACGTCACCGGGCTGCTCGGCACGGTGCGCACCACGATCGCCGGCCAGCGCTGGGGCAGTGCGCTGACCACCCCGGAGGCACCCGACCTGCAGGCCATGTTCGCGATCATGATCGAGCGGGGGGTGACGCACGCGGCGATGGAGGTGTCCAGCCACGCGCTGGCGCTGCACCGGGTGGACGGCACCCGCTTCGCGGTCGGCGGGTTCACCAACCTCTCCCAGGATCACCTGGACTTCCACGGTGACATGGCGACCTACTTCGGGGTCAAGGCGATGCTGTTCGACGGGCGGGCGGCCACCGAGGTGGTCAACGCCGACGACGACTGGGGCCGGCGGCTGATCCGGCCGGCGACCGTCACGGTGTCCGCGATGGGCCGGGTAGACGCCGGTTGGCGGGCCGAGGCGGTGCGGCCGGCCGGCGATGGCGGGCAGCGCTTCGTCGCGGTCGACCCCGCCGGCATCCGCACCCCGGTCACGCTGCCACTTCCCGGGGCGTACAACGTGGCCAACGCGCTGCTCGCGCTGGCCTGCCTGGACCAGGTCGGGGTGCCCGCCGCGACCGCCGCCGAGGGGATGGCCGAGCTGGTGGTGCCCGGCCGGCTGGAGCGGGTGGACGCCGGCCAGCCATTTCTGGCGCTGGTGGACTACGCGCACAAGCCGGGCGCGGTGGCCGCGCTGCTGGACACCCTGCGCGACCGGCTGGCCAGCCCGGAGCACGACGGCGGTCGGCTGATCGTGGTGCTCGGTTGCGGCGGTGACCGGGACGTCGCCAAGCGGCCGCTGATGGGCGCCGAGGCGGCCCGCCGCGCCGAGCTGCTGGTGATCACCGACGACAACCCGCGTGGCGAGGACCCGGCGGCGATCCGGGCCGCGATGCGGGTCGGCGCGCTGGCCGCACCGCCGCTGGGCGAGTTGATCGAGGTGGGCGACCGGCGGGACGCGATCGCCGCCGCCGTGGCCCGCGCCGGCGACCGGGACGTGCTGGTGGTAGCCGGCAAGGGACACGAGACCGGGCAGGAGGCAGGCGGGGTGCGCCGACCGTTCTCCGACGTCGAGGAGCTGACCGCGGCCATCCGCGCCCGACGCGGCGCGACCCCCGGCAGCACGCCCGGCGGCACTTCCGGGAGCACTCCCGGGGGCACGGAGGCCGGCCGATGATCCCGATGACGTTGGCCGAGGTGGCCGAAGCCGTCGGCGGGCGCCTGCACCGGGCCAGCGGCGCGGAGCCGGTGACCGGGTCGGTGGAGTTCGACTCCCGCGCGGTCGGCCCGGGCGGGTTGTTCGTCGCGCTGCCCGGGGAACGGGTGGACGGGCACGACTTCGCCGCCTCGGCGCACACCGCCGGCGCGGCCGGGGTCCTCGCCGGTCGGCCGGTCGATGCTCCCGCCGTGCTGGTCGGCGAACCGGGCGCGGACTCCGAGCTCCAGTTCGCGGCGGTACTCGCCGCGCTCAGCCGGCTGGCCGCCGAGGTCGTCGGTCGGCTGCCCGGGATCGAGATCGTCGGGCTGACCGGGTCGTCCGGCAAAACCTCCACAAAGGACCTGGTGGCCGCGGTGCTCGCCCCGCTGGGTGACACGGTGGCCCCGCCCGGTTCGTTCAACAACGAGCTGGGCCACCCGTGGACCGTGCTGCGCGCCGACCGGCGGACCCGGAACCTGGTGCTGGAGCTGTCCGCCCGGGGCCGAGGGCACATCGCCGCGCTGTGCGCGGTGGCGCCGCCCCGGATCGGTCTGGTGCTCAACGTGGGCACCGCGCACGTGGGTGAGTTCGGCTCGCCGGAGGCGGTCGCGGTGGCCAAGGGTGAGCTGGTCGAGGCCCTCCCGGCGGCCGAGGCCGGCGGGGTGGCGGTGCTCAACGCCGACGACCCGAGGGTGGCCGCGATGGCCGCGCGCACCTCGGCCAGGGTGGTCACCTTCTCGGAGTCCGATGTGCGCGCCGACGTGCGCGCCACCGACGTCCAGCTGGATGCGACCGGCCGGGCCAGCTTCCGGCTGGTCACCCCGCGTGGCGCGGCGCGGGTGGCGCTGCGGCTGGTCGGCGCGCACCAGGTGAGCAACGTGCTGGCGGCCGCCACCGTGGGCCTCGAGCTGGGCGCCGAACCGGAACACCTGGCCGAGGTGCTCAGCGCGGCGGCCCCCGCGTCGCGCTGGCGGATGGAGGTCACCGACCGGGCCGACGGGGTGACCGTGATCAACGACGCGTACAACGCCAACCCCGAGTCGATGCGCGCCGGCCTGGAGGCACTGGCCGCGATCAGCGGATCCACCCGGCGGGCCTGGGCGGTGCTCGGCGGGATGGCCGAGTTGGGCGACACGGCCCCGGAGGCGCACGCCGGCGTCGGCCGGCTCGCCGCCCGGCTGGGGGTGCGCCACCTGGTGGCGGTCGGGGCCGCCGACTACCGCGCGGGCTACGGAGAGGGGTCGATGCTCGTGCCGGACGTGGCGGCGGCGCTGGAGGTGCTCCACGAGCGGCTGCGGCCGGGTGACGTGGTGCTGGTGAAGGCGTCCCGGGCCGCCGGACTGGAGCGGCTCGCGGCCGGCCTGCTGGCCGACGTCCGGCCCCCGGCCGACCCACTCCCGGCGGCCGACAAGACCCAGATGACCACAGCCGGCGGGCCCGCGGAGGCCGCCCGGTGAGAGGCATCATGATCGCCGCCGGGGTGGCGCTCGCGGTGTCCATCCTGCTCACGCCCTATCTGATCCGGTTCTTCGCCCGGCAGGGGTTCGGGCAGGAGATCCGGGCCGAGGGGCCGGCCAGCCACCAGTCCAAGCGCGGCACTCCGACCATGGGCGGGGTGGCCATCCTGGCCTCCATCTGGATCGGTTACCTGGCCGCGCACCTGACCACCGGGGAGACCGGCGAGGGCCCGACCGCGTCCGCCTGGCTGGTGCTGCTGTTGACCACCGCGCTGGGCATCGTGGGCTTCCTGGACGACTTCATCAAGCTGCGCCGACAGCGCAACCTGGGGCTGAACAAGACCTCCAAGCTGGTCGGCCAGCTGGTCACCGCGGTGATCTTCGCGGTGCTCGCGCTGCGCTTCGCGAACGACGCCGGGCTCAGCCCCGCCTCGGTGCGCCCGTCCTTCGTGCGCGACATCGTGGTGCTGTCCTTCGGCACGATCGGCTTTGTCCTGTTCTGCTACCTGCTGGTCACCGCCTGGTCGAACGCGGTGAACCTGACCGACGGGCTGGACGGGCTGGCCGCCGGCACCTCGGCCATGGTGCTGGCCACCTACGTGATCATTTCGTTCTGGCAGTTCCGTTACACCTGCGCCGCGCTGGAGCCGCACCCCGGTTGCTACTGGGTGCGCGACCCGCTGGACGTGGCGCTGGTGGCGGCCGCCGCGATGGGCGGCTGTGTCGGGTTCCTCTGGTGGAACGCCGCGCCGGCCCGGATCTTCATGGGGGACACCGGCTCGCTGGCGCTGGGCGGGCTGATCGCCGGCCTGTCGATCGTGACCCGCACCGAGCTGCTGCTGGTGATCATCGGCGGGGTGTTCGTGGTGGAGGCGCTGTCGGTGGCGCTGCAGATCGTGGTGTTCCGGGCGACCCGCCGACGGCTGTTCCGGATGGCCCCGTTCCACCATCATTTCGAGCTGGCCGGCTGGGCCGAAACCACGGTGATCATTCGCTTCTGGCTGCTCGCCTCGATCTGTTGCGCGCTGGGGCTGGGCATCTTCTACAGCGAGTGGCTGGCCGCGGCGTCCGGAGGCTAGCGGTGTCCTCGGACCGGACGGCGCTCACCGCCCTGCGCGGCCGGCCGGTGCTGGTGGCCGGCGCCGGGATATCCGGGCTGGCCTCGGCGGTCGCGCTGGCCGAGCTGGGCGCCCAGGTCACCGTCGCCGACGAGGCCGCCGACCGGCTGGTCGCGCTGCCCGACGGGGTCCGGGGGGAACTCGGGCTGACCGAGCCGCCGCCGGGCACCGCCCTGGTGGTGACCAGCCCGGGCTGGCGTCCGGACGCGCCGCTGCTGGTGGCGGCCGCGCGGGCCGGCATCGAGGTGATCGGCGAGCCCGAGCTGGCCTGGCGGTGGACCAGCCCAGGCGGACCGGGTGCCGGCGGGCCGGCGGTGCGCTGGCTCGGGGTGACCGGGACGAACGGCAAGACCACCACGGTGGGCATGCTGGAGGCCGTCCTGCGCGCCGCCGGGCGAGACGCGGTGGCCTGCGGGAACGTCGGCACCCCGGTGATCGACGCGGTGCGCGGCGCCGGCGGCGAGCGGTCCGAGGCCGCCGGGACCGGGCCCAGGGAGCTGGCCGTGGAGCTGTCCAGCTTCCAGCTGTACTGGTCACCCTCGCTCCGGCCGGCCGCCGGCTGCCTGCTCAACATCGCCGAGGACCACCTGGACTGGCACGGCGGGATGGTCGACTACCTGGCGGCCAAGGCCAGGGTGCTCACCGGGGCGGTCGCGGTGGCCGGGGTGGACGACCCGCTGGTCGCGGATACGCTGGCCGCCTCGCCCGCCCCGCGCCGGGTCGGCCTGACCATGGGCGCGCCGGCGCCGGGGCAGCTCGGCGTGCTGGACGGCACGCTGGTGGACCGTGCCTTCGGCGGCGCCGAGCCGCTCGAGCTGGCCGAGGCCGCCGAGATCCGTCCGGCCGGCCCACCGGGGGTGCTGGATGCGTTGGCCGCCGCCGCGCTGGCCAGGGTCGCCGGCGTCACCCCGGACCAGGTCCGGGCCGGGCTGCGCGAGTTCGCCCCGGCGCCGCACCGGGGCGGCGTGATCGGCGAGGTGGGCGGGGTGCGGTTCGTCAACGACTCGAAGGCGACGAACCCGCACGCCGCGGCCGCCGCGCTGGCCGGCCACCCCAGGGTGGTGTGGATCGCCGGAGGCCTGCTGAAGGGCGCTTCGGTTACAGAACTGATCTCTCAACACGCACATAGGTTGGTCGGGGTAGTCCTATTGGGTACCGATCGGGCGATGTTCCGTGACGCACTGTTGCGACACGCACCTAATGTCCCGATCACTGAGGTGCCGCCGGGACATGATTCCCCCATGACTGACGCGGTACGTACGGCCGCCGCAATGGCCGCGCCAGGGGATGTGGTGCTGCTCGCTCCGGCGGCCGCTTCCTTCGACCAGTTCGCCGGGTATGCCGATCGCGGGCGTGCCTTTGAGGCCGCCGTGGCGACGCTGCCCGCGGTCGCCAGGTGACCCGGACCCGTACCGGCGGTCCTCCCATGCGCTCGTCCGAGATGTCCGAGGCTCTCGCCTCGGCGAAGAAGGCCCGGGCCGCGCTGACCGCATGGCTGGCCCGGCCGCTGACCTCGCTGCACATCGTGCTGGGTGTGTTCGGGCTGCTCACCCTGCTCGGGCTGGTGATGGTGCTGTCCGCGTCCAGCGTGGAGTCCTTCGAGCAGGTCGGTTCGTCGTACTCGGTGTTTCGCCGGCAGTTGCTGTTCTGCCTGGCCGGGCTGGTGGTGTTCTGGATCGGCATGCGCATCCCGCCGAAGGTGCTGCGCGCGCTGGCCCCGGCCCTGCTGGTCGGCTCGGTGCTGCTGCTGGCACTGGTGCTGGTGCCCGGGGTCGGCCAGGTGCGCGGAGGTGCCCGCAGCTGGTTCGTGGTCGGCCCGGTCTCCATCCAGCCCGCCGAGATCGCCAAGGTGGCGCTGGCGCTGTGGGGGGCGCAGGTGCTGGCCGTCCGGCAGCGGATGATCGGCAACTGGCGGCAGCTCTCCCCACTGCTCCCGGTCGCCATGGTGATGTTCACCCTGATCGTGGTGGAGCCGGACCTGGGCACCGCGATCTCCTTGGCGATCGTGGTCTACGCGCTGCTGTTCTTCGCCGGCACGCCGCTGCGGCTGCTGGCCGCGCTCACCCTGGGCGGCCTGGTCGGGGCGGTGGTGCTGGGCCTCAGCGCCGGGTACCGGCACAGCCGGATCATGTCGTTCCTCGCGCCGCACGACAGCGACCCGCTGGGCGCCGCCTACCAGGCCAAGCAGGCGCTCTACTCGCTGGCCGACGGCGGGCTGTTCGGAGTGGGCCTCGGCCAGGGCCGGGCGAAGTGGAGCTACCTGCCGAACGCGCACAACGACTTCATCTACGCGATCATCGGCGAGGAGCTGGGCATGGTCGGCGCGGTCGCCGTGCTGGTGCTGTTCGGGTTGCTGGCCTACGTGGGCCTGCGCATCGCCACCCGCAACACCGACCCGTGGTTGAAGCTGGTGGTTTCCACCCTGACGGTCTGGATGGTCGGCCAGGCCACCATCAATATCGGCTACGTGGTGGGATTGCTCCCGGTGACCGGCATTCCGCTGCCGCTCGTGTCCTCAGGAGGTTCCGCTCTGGTGACCGCGATGTTCGTCGGAGGCCTGCTGGCCAACGCCGCCCGGCACGAGCCGGAGGCGATCGCGGCGCTGCGCACGCACGGCCAGGGCCGGATGGCCAGGCTGCTCGGCCTGAAGCTGCCCGAGCCGTACGGCGCCCGGGCTCCCAGGTCCGGGGCGCCCAGCCCGCGCGCCCCGAGGGACTCCCGTCCACCGGCGCAGCGCTCCGCCTCGTCGGGCCGGAGTTCTTCCGGCGCGGGCTCCTCCGGCCGTTCCGGCTTGGCGGGCGGGTCGAGCCGACGGGGTGGGCAGAAACAGGTGCCCGGCCAACGGGACCCTCGGCGGCTGCCCGACCAGCGGGGCCGGCGATGAACGACTCGACGCGGCCGTTGTCCGTGGTGATCGCCGGGGGAGGGTCGGCGGGGCACATCGAGCCCGCGCTCTCCTTCGCCGACGCGGTACGCCGGCTGCGCCCGGACGCCAGGATCACCGCGCTGGGCACCGAACGCGGCCTGGACCGCACGCTGATCCCGGCCCGGGGCTACCCGCTGGAGCTCATCCCGCCGGTCCCGCTGCCCCGTAAACCCACCCCTGACCTGTTCAAGCTGCCGGCCAAGGTGCTCGGCTCGGTGCGCGCGACCCGTGCCGTGCTGCGCCGGGTGGAGGCCGATGTGGTGGTCGGCTTCGGCGGCTACGTGGCGCTGCCGGCCTACCTCGCCGCTCGCGGCCGGGTGCCGATCGTGGTGCACGAGGCGAACGCCAGGGCCGGGCTGGCCAACCGGGTGGGCGCCCGGTTCGCCCGCCGGGTCGCGGCGGCGGTACCGGGCAGCGGGTTGGCCGGCGCCGAGGTGATCGGGATCCCGCTGCGCCGGGAGATCACCACATTGGACCGGCGGGCCCAGCGCGCGGCCGCCAGGGCCCACTTCGGGCTGCCCGCCGACGGGCCGGTGCTGCTGGTGTTCGGCGGCTCGCAGGGCGCCCGCTCGTTGAACCGCGCGGTGGCCGAGGCGTTCGACCGGCTGGCCGAGGCGGGCATCGCCGTGCTGCACGGGCACGGGGCGGGCAACCAGGTACCGGTGCCCGCCGGCGCGGCGTCCGCCGGTGGCCGCTACGTCGGGCTGCCCTACCTGGAGCGGATGGACCTGGCCTACGCGGCGGCCGACGCGGTGCTCTGCCGGTGCGGGGCCATCACGGTGGCGGAGGTGTCCTCGGTGGGGCTGCCCGCCGTGTACGTCCCGCTCCCGCACGGCAACGGGGAGCAGGCGCTGAACGCCGGGCCGGTGGTGCGCGCCGGCGGCGGGTCGCTGGTCAGCGACGCCGAGCTGACCGGCCAGCGGGTGTGCGACGAACTGGCCGGGCTGCTCACCGACCCGGTCCGGCTGGCCGAGATGAGTGCGGCCGCGCGTCGCTCCGGGCATGCTGGGGCGGACGAGGCGCTGGCCAACCTGGTGTTCGACGTGGTCGGCGAAGTGTCCGGAAAATGATCGTGCGACGTTGGGGGATGCCGAGATGACGGCGCCGACCGAAAAGCCGGAGCCGACCGAGATGACGGCGCCGTCCGAAAAGCTGGAGCGGGTGCACCTGATCGGCATCGGCGGCGCCGGCATGAGCGGGATCGCCCGGATCCTGCTGGCCAGGGGCGTGCCGGTGTCCGGCTCGGACGCCAAGGACTCGCGTACCGTGCTGGCCCTGCGCGCCCAGGGGGCCCGCATCGCGGTGGGCCACGACGCGGCGAACCTGACTCAGCTGGACGGGCCGCCTACCGTGGTGATCTCCACCGCCATCCGGGAGGACAACCCCGAGCTGGCCGCCGCCAGGGAGCGGGGCCTGCCGGTGCTGCACCGCTCGCAGGCGCTGGCCGCGCTGATGGCCGGCCGCCGGGTCGCCTGCGTGACCGGGACCCATGGCAAGACGTCCACCACCTCGATGCTCACCGTGGCGCTGCAGCACTGCGGGCTGGACCCGTCCTTCGCGATCGGTGGGGATCTCTCCTCCGCCGGTGGGTCCGGGGCGCACCACGGCGCCGGGGAGATCTTCGTCGCCGAGGCCGACGAGAGCGACGGCTCCTTCCTGCGGTTCCGCCCCCGGGTCGCCGTGGTGACCAATGTGGAGGCCGACCACCTGGACCACCACGGCAGCGCGGAGGCCTACGCGCACGCTTTCGAGGACTTCCTGGAACGGATCACCCCCGACGGCGCGCTGGTGACCTGCGCCGACGACCCTGGCGCCGAGCGGCTCGCCCGCCGCGCCGAGGCCGACGGGGTGCGGGTCCGTCGGTACGGCCGCGCCGCGGGGGCGCAGCAGGGCGACGCGGTGCTGATCGAGTACCGGCCGACCGGGCTCGGCGGCCGGGCCAAGGTGCGGCTGACCGCCGACCCCAGCGCCGGTACCGAGGGCGCGGACCCGGCTGGCGCCGAGTACGAGCTGGTCATCCCGGTGCCCGGTGAGCACATGGCGCTCAACGCGCTCGGTGCGTTGCTGGCCGGGCTGGAACTGGGCGCCCCGCTGGACGGCGTCCTCGCCGGGCTGGCCGGGTTCTCCGGGGTGCGGCGGCGGTTCGAGTTCAAGGGCAGGGCCGGCGGCGTGGCAGTCTACGACGACTACGCCCACCACCCCACCGAGGTCGCCGCGCAGCTGACCGCGGCAAGGTCGGTCACCGACGGCCGGCTGCTGGTCGCCTTCCAGCCGCACCTGTACTCGCGCACCCGCACCTTCCACCGCGAGTTCGGCGCCGCGCTGGCGCTGGCCGACGAGGTGGTGGTGCTCGACGTGTTCGGGGCCAGGGAG
>DATHIT010000837.1:0-29198 GCA_035489915.1 Pseudonocardia sp.
CCGCATAGGGCGCTTGGACGTCCGTCGCCGGTTACCCAACTCCACAGGACGCCGGTTTGACATGCTCGGAACCTGCCTCCGGTGCAGGTCGGTAACACGCGGCTCGGTGGCATCTGGCTCGATGACACCTGGCTCGATGACACCTGGCGCCGGCCTGGTCCGCACGGGCTGATCGCCTCGCTGTTGCCCCAGTCCGCCGCTTTCCCCGCGCGTGCCGCCCCCTCCGGGGTGCCGCCGCTCGCGGGGCTCGACACAGCTTGCGGGGCTCGACACAGCGCGTCGACGGGCTGTGTGAGCACACCGTGGGCTGTGTGAGCGGATCGGGAGGCTGTGTGAGCGCGCCATGGGCTGTGTGACGTAACGGGGTGGGGGCGGGTGCGGCGGGGGTGGGCGGTTCCTCAACTCCATGGGGCGCGCTCTCGTGCCGGAATCCTGCTTGTTGTGCAGTTCGGTAACACATGGGCGCCGACCCGGGCGGCATTGGCGTCGCCCGGCGGCGCGCGGGCGATACGCTGCCGGGGTGTCTTCCGCCCGTGCCGAGCGCTTGGTGAACCTGGTGCTCTGCCTGCTGTCCACCCGGCAGTTCCTCAGCGCGGAGCGGATCCGGGCGACCGTGCCCGGATACGACGGGGTGGCGTCCGACGAAGCGTTCTTCCGGATGTTCGAGCGGGACAAGGCCGAGCTGCGTGACCTGGGGATTCCCCTGGAGACCGGCCGGCGCTCGATGTTCGACACGGTGGACGGCTACCGGATCGCCCGCCAGGACTACGAGCTGGGCGACATCGAACTGGCCGCCGACGAGGCCGCCGCGGTGGCGTTGGCGGCTCGGCTGTGGGACTCCCCGGAGTTGGCCGGCGCGGCGCGTGGCGCGCTGGTCAAGCTGCGCGCGGCCGGCGTGGAGGTGGACGAGGCCGCCGGCGCCGGGGTGGAGCCGAAGGTGCGCGCCACCGAGCCGGCGTTCGGCCCGCTGCTGGCCGCCGTGCAGGCCGGCCGCGCGGTCACCTTCGAACACCGCCCGCACCCCGCGGCGGAGTCCCGGCGGCGCACCGTGGAGCCGTGGGGCGTGGTGAGCTGGCGGGGCCGGTGGTACCTGGTCTGCCACGATCGGGACCGCGACGACGTGCGCTGCTTCCGGCTGTCCCGGATCGAGGAGCCGGTGACCGCGATCGGCCCGGCCGGCGCGGTTCAGGCGCCGGAGGGTACCGACCTGGTGGGCCTGGTGCGGGACAGCGCGGGGCCGCCGCCGGTCATCGGGGTGGCCAGGGTGTGGGTGGCCGAGGGCCGCGCGCTCGGGCTGCGCCGGTTGGGCCGGCTCCTCGGGCCGCAGGAGTACCGAGGGCGGCCCGGTGACGAGCTGGAGCTGGAGCTGCGCAGCCCGGAGACCATCGCCCGGTGGATCGGCGGGCACGGTCCGGACGTGGTGGTGCTGGAGCCCGCCGAGCTGGCCGACGCGGTCCGCCGGGGCTGGGCGGCCGCCGCCCGCGCGCACGCCTCGCCCACCCCTCGGTTGGCTGACCAGCCGTCCGGCGCCGTGCAGCCGTCCGTCGAGTTGGGGAGCGTGGCGCGGTGAGCGCGGGGCAAGCCACCCTGGGCTCCCGGTTGCCCCGGTTGCTCTCCCTGGTGCCGTACCTGCTGGCCCACCCCGGCGTGCGGGTGGACCAGGCGGCCGCCGACTTCGGGGTGACCGAGAAGCAGCTGCGCCGCGACCTGGAGCTGCTCTGGATGTGCGGGCTGCCCGGGTACGGGCCGGGCGACCTGGTGGACCTGTCGTTCGCCGGGGAGACCGTGACGGTCACCGAGGACGCCGGGATGCGCCGCCCGCTGCGGCTCACCACGGCCGAGGCGACCGCGCTGCTGGTGGCGCTGCGGGCGCTGGCCGAGTTGCCCGGGATGGTGGACACCGACGTGGTCCGGCGGGCGGTGGCGAAGATCGAGAGCGCGGTCGGGGCGGCGGACGCACCCGCCGGGGTCGCCGTGGGGCTGACCGCCCGCGAGGAGGAGACCACCGCCCTGATCCGGGCCGCGTTGGACCGGGGCAGGGCGCTACGGATCCGCTACTACACCGCGTCCCGGGACGTGGTGGGGGAACGCACCGTCGACCCGATGCGGCTGTTGCTGGTGGAGGGCCGGGAGTACCTCGAGGCGTGGTGCCGCTCGGCTGAGGGCGTTCGGCTGTTCCGGCTGGACCGGGTGGACGACGTGGTGGAGCTGGCCGAGCCGGCCGCCCCGCCGCCCTCGGCCCGCCCCACCGACCTGTCCGCCGGGCTGTTCCGACCCGACCCGGAGCAGCGTGAGGCGGTGCTGCTGCTGGAGCGGGAGGCCCGCTGGGTGGCCGAGTACTACCCGGTCGACGAGCTGGTCGAGTGGGCGGACGGGCGGGCCGAGGTGCGGCTGCGGTTCACCGACGATGCGTGGTTGGTGCGACTGGTGCTCGGCCTGGGTGGGCACGCCCAGCTGCTGCGCCCGGCGCCGCTGCGGGCCGCGGTGGCCGAGCGGGCCGAACAGGCGCTGCGCGGGTTGGCCGCGAGTTGATCAGAGGGCGGGCACTACCGTAATGGTCATGGGATGGCTGCCGACCGCGGCGCTGATCGTGCTCGGGATCGTGGTTCTGGCGTTGTTGGGGGTACGGGTGCTGGGTGCGTTGCGCCGGGCCCGCGCCGCGTCGGAGACGCTGAACACCTCGGTCACCGGTCGCACCAGGCGGATCGGCGCCGGTGTCGCGGAGCTGCGTGAGTGGCGAGCCGCCACCGCGCCGACGGCATCGGAGACGTCGGCACCGGAGACCCTGGCGACACCTGGCTCGGCGGGTAGCATCGAAGCGACCTGCACGGCAGCGGAGAGGAACGCGTGATGCCTGGCGGATGGGAGTGGGTGATCCTCCTCGTCGTGGTGTTGCTGCTGTTCGGCGCGAAGCGGCTGCCCGAGATGGCACGGTCGCTGGGGCGGTCCGCACGCGTACTGCGCAGCGAGCTCAAGGGCATGGGCACCGACGACGATCCGGCGGAGAAGAAGCCCTCGGCGGAGCACGCCGAGCCGGTACGAGCCCAGGCGGCGCTGCCCTCGAGCACCCCCGCCGAGTCGTCGGCGAAGCCCTCCGCCGCACCGGAACCGGTCACCGGTCCGAGCAACGGCGTGGCACCGGGTCACAGCAACGGCTCCGCGCCGATCAACGGCATCGGCCCGGCGAACGGCACCGAGCCGGCCACCGGCCACCCCGACCGCGGGTAGCGCACCCCGGTGTGGAACCCGCTGACCCGCCGCCGTCGCCGCCGGTCCAACCCGGACGGCACGATGACGCTCATCGAGCACCTCTATGAGCTGCGCAATCGGCTGGCCATCGCGCTGGTCTCGGTCGCGGTCATGACCGTGGTCGGCTACATCTGGTACGGCACCCCGTTCTTCGGCGGCCCCACCCTGGGTGACCTGCTCAAGGAGCCCTACTGCGCGCTGCCGGGCACGGTCCGCCCGATGGTCAACGCCGGGGGTACCTGCACGCTGTTCGGCACCGGCGCGCTGGACCAGTTCTCGCTGCGCCTGCGGGTGGGTATCGCCGCGGGCGTGGTGCTGTCCTGCCCGATCTGGTTCTACCAGCTGTGGGCGTTCATCACCCCCGGCCTGTACGCCAAGGAGCGCCGCTTCGCGGTCGGCTTCGTGGCGTCCGCCGCGGTGCTGTTCCTGGCCGGCGCGGCGATGGCCTACTGGGTGGTGCAGCAGGCGCTGTACTTCCTGCTGTCGGTCAGCTCCGAGGTGCAGACCACCCTGCTGTCCGGGGAGAGCTACTTCAGCCTGCTCATCGCCCTGTTGCTGATCTTCGGGGTGAGCTTCGAGCTGCCGCTGCTGGTGGTCATGCTGAACCGGGTCGGCGTGGTCAGCTACGACCGGCTGCGCCGCTGGCGCCGAGGGCTGATCTTCGGGCTGTTCGTGTTCGCCGCGATTGCCACCCCCGGCGGAGACCCGATCTCGATGACCGCGCTGGCGCTCACGCTGACCGTGTTGTTCGAGTTCAGCATCCAGCTCGCCCGGGTGCACGATCGCCGCAAGGCGCGCCAGCGGGCGGCGGAGGGCTGGGACTCGGACTCCTGGGATCCCGACCAGCCCTCGCCGATGGACACCACGCCCAGCCCGCTGGAGAAGCCCGAACCGCTGGACACCGGCGCGAACGGCACCCCGCCGCGCTACGACGACGCCACCTAGGCGCGCCCCGGCTACCCGTTCAGCTGGGCGACGGCGGCGACGATCTCCGGCTTGTCCGACTGCAGGCTGGCTCGCCATCCCACGTTCTCCAGCGGGTAGTGGTTGATCAGGACGAGCACCTCCTCGGTGTTGGCGATCCCGGCGTAGGCCGCGCCGATGGCTGTCTCGATCTTCCGCACCAGCTTGCGTTTGGCATCCAGGCTGGCCAGCTCGGGTGCCTCCAGCGAGACCACCGGGCGCGCCGGTTCGGCCTGGACGCGGCCGTCCTGGGAGATGTTCTCCGCCGGGTACTCGCGCAGCCAGCCCCGGGTGTCCGGGAAGTGGTAGGTCTCGTCGAGCGCCTCGGTGATCTCCCGCATCATCTTCTGCTTGGCGTCCTGCCGCGCGCCGATCGGCGCGTCGATGGTGAATACCGGCATCCCTGTCAGCTCCAAACTCAGCCGTCCAACATTGACAGTTGGACCGTAGTACTTATCACTTGGAAAAAACAAGTAGTAATGCGGTTTGTCAGATTCTTGCTGGTAGGGTCCTTGCTGTGGTGGGGAGACGGAAGTACGAGGACGCGTGTGCGGTGGCGCACGGGCTTGACCTGGTGGGGGAGCGGTGGGCGCTGCTGGTGGTCCGCGAGCTGCTGCTCGGCCCCAAACGGTTCACCGATCTGCTGTCCGGCCTGCCCGGCGCGAGCCCGGACGTGCTGACCCAGCGGCTGCGCGAGCTCACCGAGGCCGGGGTGGTGCGCCGCCGCCGGCTCCCCCCACCGGCCGCGTCCTGGGTGTACGAGCTGACCAACTGGGGTGCCGAGCTGGAGCCGATCGTGCTGCGGCTGGCCCAGTGGGCCAGCCGGTCGCCGGGGATGCGCTACGACGCGCCGATCGGGGTCGACTCCCTGGTGCTGTCCCTCAAGGCGCTGTTCGACGGGCCGGCCGCCGAGGGGTTCACCGCAACCCTCGGACTGCGCCTCGGCGACCAGGCGTTCCGGCTGGTGATCGCCGATGGCCGGCTGGAGGTCAGCCGGGGCGAACCCGAGCGGGCGGACGCGGTGCTGGACGCCGATCAGGCCACCCTGCTCACCGTGCTGCGCACCGAGCGGCCGCTCGCCGAGATGTGTGACGCCGGTTCGCTGCGGCTGACCGGGGACCCGGCCGTGGTGGAGCGGTTCCGCCGGCTCTTCCCGCCGCCCCAACCGGTCCCGGCGCCGGACCGCACATAGGGCATGCTCACCTTGGCACGTCGGGGACAGGGGCCGAGGAGAACGACATGACCGAGACGCCATCGCCGATGGGTTCGACCTCTGGATCGGCACCGGCACCGGCGCTGCCCGCGACCCGGCGGGCGCTGCACGGCATCGCCGAGCTGGTGCTGGCCGGCCCGCAGTACCGGGCGGGCGGCGAGATCCAGCTGCGGGTCCTGCCCGGGGGGTTCGGCACCGTCGTCGAGCCCTCGCTGCGCGTCGACCGGGGCCATCTCGTGGTCGGCGACGCGGCCGAACGGGTGGCACTGACCGGGCGCAGCTACGCCGAGCTGGCCGCCGCGGCCGGCGTCGAGGCGGGCGCCCCGGCGGACCTCTACTCGGACGGCTCCGGAGTCCAGCCCGGGGAGCCGATCGTGCTCGACGCCACCGCCGCCGAGACGATCCAACAGGCCTTCGCCGACGGCGACCGGGCGCTGCGGCTGCTCGCCCCGGACGTCGAGCCGGTGTTGTGGCCGGAGCACTTCGACGTGGCGATCACCCTGCGCGAGGTGAACTACGGCGTCTCGCCGGGCGACGGTTACCTGGCGGAGCCGTATGCCTACGTGGGTCCGCACCAGCCCCGTCGCGGCTCGTTCTGGAACGCCCCGTTCGGCGCCGCCCGCCGGGTGGCCGCGCTGGGTGACGCGGACGCGATCCTGGCGTTCTTCCGGGAAGGCCGCTCGCGGGCCAGCGACTAGTCACTCGGTCGATCCACCAGCCGCGCTGAGACGCCCGCGCGGGCCGCCCCACGGCGTGTTGCCGCGTGGTGTGACAGCCTGGTGTGGTGGCTAGCCGCTCTCCCGCCCAGGCGTACGCCGAATCCCGCGAGCGCGCCGCCCGGCCGCGGCTGGCCGAGTTCGCCGGCATTCTGCCGTTCGAGCTGGACCCGTTCCAGCGGGACGCGTGCGCCGCGCTGGAGGACGGCCACGGCGTGCTGGTGTGCGCACCGACCGGAGCCGGCAAGACCGTGGTCGGCGAGTTCGCCGTGCACCTGGCGCTGGCCGAGGGCACCAAGTGCTTCTACACCACGCCGATCAAGGCGCTGTCCAACCAGAAGTACGCCGACCTGGTGGCCCGCTACGGGCCCGACCAGGTGGGGCTGCTGACCGGGGACACGGCGGTCAACGGACACGCGCCGGTGGTGGTGATGACCACCGAGGTGCTGCGCAACATGCTCTACGCCAACTCGCCGGCGCTGTACGGGCTGGGCTACGTGGTGATGGACGAGGTGCACTACCTGGCCGACCGGTTCCGCGGCGCGGTCTGGGAGGAGGTCATCCTCCAACTCCCGGCCGAGGTGGCGGTGGTCGGGCTGTCCGCCACGGTGAGCAACGCCGAGGAGTTCGGCGACTGGCTGGTCGCGGTTCGCGGGGACACCTCGGTGGTGGTGGACGAGCACCGTCCGGTGCCGCTGTGGCAGCACATGATGGTGCACAACCGGATGTTCGACCTGTTCGCCGGCGAGGACACCGAGGGCAGTCTGCGGGTCGACCCGGCGCTGATCCGGCACACCGAGGAGGTCGGCCGGAGCTTCGCCGGCTGGGGGGACCGGTCCCGTGGCCGCTCCGGTCCGAGGCGCAACGGCCGGGCCGGGGGGCCCAGGGGTGACCGGTTCCGTCCGCCGTCCCGGGTCACCGTGATCGACCGACTGGACCGGGACGCGCTGCTGCCGGCGATCACCTTCGTGTTCAGCCGGGCCGGCTGCGAGGCGGCGGTAACCCAGTGCGCGCGCTCCGGCTTGCGGCTGACCACCGAGGAAGAGGTCACCCGGATCCGGGAGATCGTGGCCACCCGCACCGGCGGGCTGCCCGAGGCCGACCTGGAGGTGCTGGGCTTCTGGGCCTGGCGGGACGCGCTGGAGCGGGGGATCGCGTCGCACCACGCCGGCATGCTCCCGGCGTTCAAGGAGACCGTCGAGGAACTGTTCACCCTCGGGCTGGTCAAGTGCGTGTTCGCCACCGAGACGCTGGCCCTGGGCATCAACATGCCGGCCCGCACCGTGGTGTTGGAACGGCTGGTCAAGTACAACGGCGAGGCGCACGTCGAGCTCACCGCGGGGGAGTACACCCAGCTGACCGGACGGGCCGGGCGGCGGGGCATCGACGTCGAAGGTCACGCGGTGGTCGTCTGGCAGCCGGGGGTGGACCCGACGGCGGTCGCCGGGCTGGCCTCCACCCGCACCTACCCGCTGCGCAGCTCGTTCCGCCCTGGCTACAACATGGCGGTCAACCTGCTCGACCGGTTGGGCGCCGAGCAGGCCCGTGAGCTGCTCGAGCAGTCGTTCGCGCAGTTCCAGGCGGACCGCTCGGTGGTCGGGGTGTCCCGGCGGATCGAGCGCAACGCCGAGGCGCTGCGTGGCTACGCCGACGCGATGAACTGCCACCTCGGCGACTTCACCGAGTACGCCGGGCTGCGCCGCGAGCTCACCGAGCGGGAACGGGTGATCAGCAAGGGCAGCGCCGCCGCCCGCCGGGCCGCCGTCGCGGACTCGCTCATCACGCTGCGACCGGGGGACGTGATCGCGGTACCCACCGGGCGCCGGGCCGGGCTGGCCGTGGTGCTCGATCCTGGGCTGGACCACTCCGGCGAGCCTCGGCCCCTGGTGCTCACCGAGGACCGCTGGGCCGGCCGGTTGACCTCGGCCGACTTCACCGGCCCGGTCACCCCGCTGGGCCGGATGCGGCTGCCCAAGCGGGTGGACCACCGGGTGCCCCGGGCCCGCCGTGACCTGGCCGCCAGCCTGCGCAACACCGGCATCGAGGTGCCGTCCGGACCGGGCCGACGGGCCAGGGCGGGGATGGACTCGGCCGAGTCCGCCGAGCTGGACGCGCTGCGCCGGGCGCTGCGCGCGCACCCCTGCCACGGCTGCGACGACCGGGAGGCGCACGCCCGGTGGGCCGAGCGGGCCGCCCGGCTGGAGAAGGAGACCGAGCAGTTGCGGCAGAAGGTCAGGGCCACCACGCACTCGCTGGCCCGGGCGTTCGACCGGATCACCGCGCTGCTGTCCGAGCGCGGCTACCTGGACGGGGACACGGTGACCGAGCACGGCGCGGTGCTGTCCCGGCTGTGGGGCGAGTCCGACCTGCTGGCCGCCGAGTGCCTGCGGCACGGGATCTGGGAGGGGTTGAACCCACCGGAGCTGGCGGCGGTGGTGTCCGCGCTGGTCTACGAGTCGCGCCGGGATACCGGCGCGATTCCCCGGGTGCCGACCGGGGCGGTGGCGAACGCGCTGGACGCCACGGTGCGGCTGTGGTCGGAGTTGGAGTCCGACGAGCGTCGGCACCGGGTGGAGCGGACCCGGGAGCCGGACTTCGGGTTCGCCTGGCCGGTGCTGCGGTGGGCCAGGGGCCAGTCGCTGTCGGCGGTGCTCACCGCGGCCGAGGAGAACGGGCAGGAGCTCTCCGCGGGTGACTTCGTGCGCTGGTGCCGGCAGGTGATCGATCTGCTGGACCAGCTGGCCGCGGTGTCCGGCCCGGAGACGTCCGTGGGGCGGGCCGCCGTTCAGGCGGTGCGGGAGTTGCGGCGAGGCGTCGTCGGGTTGGCCACAGTCTGACCCTTTGTGGTCATTGGGTGGCCCATATGGTGCGGCCTTGTGGTTCGATCGGAGTAGCCTCCCCGCCAGCTCCCCTGGAAAGGTCGCGATGAGTAACGATCACGACGCTGAACGACTCGACCGGCCGACCCCCGGGCGGTCATCGGCGGCGTCCGGGCCAGCCGTGACTCCTCGGTCCGCCGCGCCCGGTGGCCACCCGAGCGGACGACCCAGGCACGCCGGGCCGCCTCGGCAGCGGCCAGCCCGGATCTCGCCGCTGAGCTCGCTGCCGGTGCCTCGCGTCGAACGCCCGCCCATCCCGCCGTCGCGCCCGTTCCCGGACCTGCCCATCCAGCGCACGAGGTCGTCGCTCGCGGAGTCCTTCTCGTCGATGCCGGCTCTGGCACTGGAGCCCGACGTGCCGTCGGTGCCGTGGGTGCCGTCCTTGGAGGCGGCGTCACCGTCGGCGCGGCCCGCCTGGCCCGGCTTCCGCGTTGCCCGCTGGCTGATCGGGGCGGCGGTGGCCGGGGCACTCGCCGCGGCCGCGGTGCTGGGCTTCGGCGCGCCGGGGTTCCTGGTGACCACGGTGCTCGACCAGGTCGCCGTGCAGGACGGGGTGCGGGCGGTGCTGCAACACGATCACCGGCTGGGCAACGTGACCTCGGTGGTCTGTCCGCCGAACCAGAGGTCGGTCCCCGGCCACTCCTTCGACTGCACCGCCATGATCAACAACAGCTGGGTCGTCGTGCCGGTGGTGATCCAGAGCCGGGACGGCCGCTACCAGGTAGGCCTGCCGCTCTAGCAGCCACGACCAGCCCAGTGCTGGTCAGACCGGGGTAGCGGCTTTCAGGGCGGTGATCAACCGGTCGACCGAGCCGCCCAGTCCCCACTGCTCGGTCAGCTCGCCGAGCCGGTCGGCGTCAACCGGCTCCGGCGGCACCGCGTCGTCCCGGTCCAGGTGTACCGGGGCATCCCGGGCCACCCGAACCACCGGCTCCACCACGGCCAGGTAGTCCGCCGCCGCCGCCAGCTTGGTGCGAACGCTGGCGACCATCCTCGGGTCGGCCCGATCCGCCGCCGCCGCGAGCAACTCGTCCCACGAGCCGAACCGGGAAACCAGCGTGGCGGCGGTCTTCTCGCCGACGCCGGGCACCCCGGGCAGCCCGTCCGAGGGGTCGCCGCGGAGCATGGCCATCTCGGCGTACGCGTCCCCGGCCCGGTCGCTGGGCAGCCGGTATTTCGTGGCCAGCTCCGCCGGACCGAACACCTCCGCCTTGGCCAACCCGCGTCCGACGTACACCACCCGCACCGAGTTGGGCGTGTCCCGGACCACCTGCAGCAGATCCCGGTCGCCGCTGACCACCTCCACCGGGTCGTGCCGCTCGGTGGCGCACAGGGTGCCGATGACATCGTCGGCTTCGTACCCCTCGGCCCCGGCGGTGGCCAGCCCGGCCGCCGCGAGCACCTCCAGGATGATCGGCACCTGCGGGGACAGCCCGTCCGGCACCGCCTCGGCCGGCCCGGCCCCGCCGATCAGCTCGGTGGCCGCGCCCCCGGTGGCCGGCGAGCCCCCGGCCACCCGGTGCGCCTTGTAGGACGGAATGGCGCGCACCCGGAACACCGGCCGCCAGTCCAGGTCCAGGCAGGCCACCAGCCGACCGGGCCGGCGTTCGGTGACCAGCCGGGCCACCATGTCGGTGAACCCGCGCACCGCGTTCACCGGGGTGCCGTCCGGGGCGGTGATCGAGTCGGGGACGCCGTAGAACGCCCGGAAGTACAGGCTCGCCGCGTCCAGCAGCAGCAACGGTCGGGTCACCCGGCACAGCTTGCCAGGCGGCCACACATCCGCGTCCACGTGCCACCCCGGACGCACATTCATTCGATTGGGTGTGCGTCCTGGGTGTTCCTGCCTGGCTTCTGGCGGCCGCGCCCGGCACCATGTGCCGGGTGGTTGGCGACTATCGCGATATAGGCCCGGAAGACGAGTACGCACGCGCCCGGGGCGGCTACCCGCCGGCCCCGCCGGTGCAGACGGAGGTCAACGCGGGACGGTTGTGGGCTGGAGGAGTGGCCGCCGCGGTGGTCGCCGCGCTGATCGGGCTGGTCGGGATCTTAGTGGCCCGCGCGGTGTTCCAGCTCGCGGTGCTGGCACCCAAGCAGGCCGGCGCGTTCGGTGACGACAACACCACTCGGCTGTGCGTGATCGCGGCGGTGGCCGCGCTGCTGGCCACCGGGCTGGCCCACCTGCTGCTGGTCAGCACACCCAGCCCGCTGTCCTACTTCGGCTGGATCGTCGGTCTGCTGACCGTGGCCGCCGTGGTGGTGCCGTTCCTGGGTGCCGGGTCGCTGCCGGTCCGGTTCGCCGAGGCGGTCATCCACCTGGTGATCGGCATGGCGATCGGTGGCCTGGTCAGCAACGCGGCCGGCAGCGCCTCCCGCCTAGCCCTCCAAGACCCCCGTTAGTCCGCTCGCACAGCTCTCACCCGCTCACACAGCTCCCGCCCGCTCGCACAGCCCATCGACGGGCTGTGTCGAGCCCCGGAGCTGTGTGAGCGGGGTTAGGACGGCTTTGCCGGTGCTGGGGTGGAGGGCGCGGCTACGCCGCCTACCGCTTTGGGGACCAGGAGGTCGCCGATGACCGGGACGGCGAGGAAGCCTTCGGCGCCGGCGTAGAGCAGGCCGACCTTGGGTAGGTCGGTGGGTCGGCGGTAGGCCAGCACCCGGGGTAGCCATTCCGGGCTGAACTTGGCGTTGAACTCACGCAGCGAGCGGATCTGGAAGAACGGGTTGAGCACGCCGACCAGCTTGCTGGCCACCCGCTCGGCCGGGGTGAACGGTACGTCCTCGGCGAACAGCCGCCCCCACATGGCGAAGTTCATCGACAGCCGGACCACTCCGCGCTCGCCCAATGCGCGGGCGGTGGAGGCGATCAGGAACTCGGTCATCCCGTTCGGTGCCGCCGGGTCGTGCCGCATCAGGTCCAGGGTGTAGCCGAAGTCCGGTCCGTACGCCGGCACCAGGCGGAGGAAACCGCCGGGGGAGTCGTTCTCGTCCAGCGCCACGCACAGCAGGAACTCCGGGTTGGCGCCCTCTCCCTTGATGTCCTGGCTCAGCGACATGGTGAAGCCCCGCTCGGGGGCCTTGCCCCGCCATCGGGCGCTGATCTTGTTCAGCTCGCGCACCAGCCGGGGGGACGCGTTCGACTCGGTGACCAGCTCGAACCGGTACTTCCGCGCGCAGCGACGCACCGCCGCCCGGACGCTCTTCGGCGTCGACTCCTCCAGGGTGAACGTGTCACAGCGCAGGATCGCCTCGTCGCCCAGGTAGAACGCCCGGAACCCGCGCGCCTCGTACGCCGCGAAGTCCGCCTCCCGGATGGCCAGGAACGCCGGGTTCCACGCCCGGTCGTCGCACATCCGCAGGAACTCGTCGAGCAGCCCGGGCAGCGAGTCGGGCGCGCCGATCGGGTCACCGGCTACCAGGGCATAGCCGCCGACGTAGGTGTAGGCGAGCATCCCCTCACCGTCGGAGGAGAAGAAGAAGCTCTTGTCGTCGCGCAGGGCGAAGTAGGCCAGGGTGTCCCAGCCGTAGGTGTGCACCAGCCGCAGCGCGTGCCCCCAGTCCGCCTCGGTGTGCGGGCCTCGGGCGCGCAGCGGGCGGAACAGCAGCACCGCGAACACGATCAGCCCGACCACCCCGAGGGTGAGCAGCGCCGCCGGGAAGATCACGCCGAACATCGGCCGGAGGTAGACGTAGTCGCCGTCCACCCCGACCAGCCCGGACAGCACCGTGACGATCGCGCCGCCCAGGGTGAACTCCGGCCGCAGGTCGTGCCGGGCAAAGTAGAGGCTGGCCACCCCGACGGCGAGCACCGAGCCCAGGTAGGTGGGCACGAACCTGGCCAGCCGCAGCAGCGACGGCGGGTCCGGGGCGGCTCGGAACCGATCCTGGGTGAGCAGCAGGATGACCACCATCAGCGCACTCCACGCGGTGGGACCCAGGTGGTAGCCCTTCCCCGCGTGAGCCAGCGTGCTGACCGCGAACAGCGCCAGCGCGATCCGCCACGCGGTGCGCTTGCGCTTGGCCAACTGGTCGGCCAGCAGCAGCAGACCGAGCCCGACCAACACCGAGAGCACCTGCCCGGCCACCGCGAACCAGGTCGGGTCGAAGACCTGCTCCACCGACTGGAACTGCTTGTGCAGCGAGGGCCGCAGCACGATCAGCTCAAGCAGCCCGCTGAGCGCGGTGAGGCCGGCCACCAGGCGCACCGGCCAGCGCGGCTCGTCGGTCGAGGGCGGGTGATTGGGCACCGGGCCCACCGGGGAACGCTCGGAGGCTCCCGCCGCCGCGAGCTCGGTGGACGGGGGCGTTGTTGAGGTGCCGTCCTCGCCGGGTGATCCCACGTCGTGCGCCCTGGGGGTGGGCGGCAGCACGGGCCGGGGGGCACCGTAGCGCGCGGTGTCCGGGGGCGGCGGGAACTCCGGGCGCAAGGTCGGGAAGAGGATCACCTCACGGATCGAGTCCACCCCGGCCAACAGCATGACCAGCCGGTCCAGCCCGATCCCGAGCCCACCGGTGGGCGGCATCCCGCACTCCAGGGCCCGGATGTAGTCCAGGTCGATCTGGCCGGCCTCCGGGTCCCCGTTGGCCCTGGCCCTGGCCTCCGCCTCGAAGGCCGCGAGCTGCTCGGCCGGGTCGTTCTGCTCGCTGTAGGCGTTGCACAGCTCGAAGCCGGCGACGATCAGCTCGAACCGCTCCACGTAGGCCGGGTCGTCCCGGTGCGCCCGGGCCAGCGGCGAGACCTCGCGGGGGTAGTCCAGGCAGAACACCGGCCCGGTGACCTCGTGCTGGACCCGTTCGTCGTAGACCTCTTTCATCAGCCGACCGGCGCCCCAGCCGGACTGGTAGGGGATGCGCAGCCGGTCCAACTCGGCGCGGGCCTGCTCCACCGGCATGTCCGGGTGCATCCGCGCGCCGGTCTTCTGCTCGATCAGGTCGGCGAACCGCAACCGCGGCCACCGGCCGGCCAGGTCGATCTCCGCTTCGCCCACCCGCAGCACCGGCGAGCCGACGCTGGCCCGCGCGGCCTCCCGGATCAGGTCTTCGACCAGGGCCATCATGTCGTGGTAGTCGGCGAACGCCTGGTAGGCCTCGAGCAGGGTGAACTCCGGGTTGTGCCGGGCGTCCAGGCCTTCGTTGCGGAACACCCTGCCGATCTCGAACACCCGCTCCATGCCGCCCACCACGAGCCGCTTGAGGTGCAGCTCGAGGGCGATCCGCAGGTACAGGTCGATGCCCAGCGCGTTGTGGTGGGTGACGAACGGCCGGGCCGACGCGCCGCCCTGGATGGTCTGCAGCACCGGGCCCTCGACCTCGATGAAGCCCCGATCGGCCAGACCGCGGCGGATCGAGGCGATCGCCGCGTGCCGGATCCGGAAGATCTCCCGGGTGCGCTCGTTCACCTCCAGGTCCAGGTAGCGCTGCCGGTACCGGGTCTCCACGTCGGTCAGCTCGGCGCGCGGCGGCGGGGACAGCGCCCTGGCCAGGGTTTCGAACTCGGCGACGCGCACGGACAGCTCGCCCCGCCGGGTGACCATCACGCGCCCGCGCAGACCCACCCAGTCGCCCCGGGACAACGTGTCGAACTCCGCGTGCCGCCCCCCGCCGAGGGTGTCGCTGTCCACGAACAGCTGGATGTCGCCGGTGCTGTCGCGCAGGGTGCCGAAACTGAGGTGGCCCTGCCGCCGGATCGCCCGCAGCCGTCCGGCCACGCACACCTCGACTTCGGTCTCCGTGCCCGGACCAAGATCGCCGTGCTCCGCCCGGATCGCGGCGGCGGAGATCAGCACGGCGGAACTGTCCGAGGGGTAGCGGTACGGCAGGCCTTCGGCTGTCTCAGAAACCTGTGGATCAGTCTCAGCCTCGGCGTTGGCCGACGGCTCCGGCGTCGGCCGCGGATGCGCCGACGCCGGCCGGTGTTGCGATTGTTTTCGCTGCTCGGGCCCGGTCCCGCGGCCGATGGCGGGGTGACGTTCGAGGCCGCGCTGGGAGACCACCCGCCCACGATAGCCCGGTCGCCCGCCGACTCCAGACCGGCCGTCGATCACGCCGCCGCGCCGGACCGCCCCGGTGGCTGCCGCACCGACCGGCCGATCCGTAAGCTGGCCGGCATGACCGTCCCCGTCGATCTGTTGGCCGAGCGGCTGCGACGGGCCGCCGAGGAGGCCGCCCGCCAGAATGTGGATCTGCTGGTGGTGACGCCCGGCACCGACCTGCGCTACCTGCTCGGCCTGGACACCAGCACCCATGAGCGGCTGACCTGCCTGGTGCTGGCCGCCGCCGGACACCGGGCACCGCCGGCCATCGTGGTGCCCCGGCTGGAGGCGCCCGGGCTGGCCGAGCTGCCGCTGGACAAGCTCGGCATCGAGGTCGTCACCTGGACCGACGGCGAAGACCCCTACCTGCTGGTGAGCGACCTGGCCGGGGTGCCGAGGCGGGTCGCGGTGGCGGACACCATGCCGGCGTTGCACGTGCTCGGGCTGCGCGACGCCCTGCCCGGGGTGGCCCAGACCCTGGCCGGCGGGGTGCTCGCCGAGCTGCGGATGCGCAAGGACGCCGCGGAGGTCGCCGAGCTGCGCACCGCGGCCAAGGCGATCGACCGGGTGCATGCCCGGATGGGCGAGTTCCTCCGCCCCGGGCGCACCGAGGCGCAGGTCGGCGCGGACATCGCGGACGCGATCGTGGCCGAGGGACACACCGATGCGGCTTTCGTGATCGTGGGTTCCGGCCCGAACGGCGCCAGCCCGCACCACGACCTGTCCGACCGGGTCATCCAGCCCGGCGACGTGGTGGTGATCGACATCGGTGGCCCGGTGGACACCGGCTACAACTCCGACTGCACGCGTACCTACGCGGTGGGCGGCCAGCCCGGTGAGGACGTGCTGCGTACCTACGCGGTGCTCCAGGAGGCCCAGGAGGCGGCCTGCCGCGCGGTGCGCCCCGGGGTGTCGGCGGAGTCGGTGGACGCGGCCGCCCGCCAGGTCATCGCGGCCGCCGGGTTCGGCGAGCAGTTCGTGCACCGCACCGGGCACGGCATCGGGCTGGACGTGCACGAGGCGCCCTACATCGTGGGCGGCAACGAGCTGGAGCTCGCGCCGGGGATGGCGTTCAGCGTGGAGCCGGGGATCTATCTGGACGGCCGCTGGGGCGCCCGGATCGAGGACATCGTGGTGGTCACCGAGGACGGCGGCGAGCGGCTCAACGGCCGTCCGCGCGACCTGGTGGTCCTCTGACCTGATGCGCTGTCCCGGCCGGGGGCTGACCCGGTGGCCGGGGGCTACAGGAAGGGGTCGATGCCGCGGCGGAGCAGATTCGTCACGCTGAACTGCTCGCAGTCGTCGTTGATGTAGCCCTGCCGGCAGCCGTTGCGGTACTGCCGCTCGCCGCTGGTCATCGGCCGGTCTCGGTCGTGGTGCCCTCCGTGCGAGTGCCGGCCGGTGAGCTGCTCGCCCTGGCTGGTGGCGGCGGATGCGGCGACCGGCGAGAGCACCGAGGCGCTCAGGGCCGCGCCGGTGAGGGCGCCGCTGATGGTCAGGTTGGCCAACGCGCGGGACTGCGTCGAGGGAGCGCGGTGCCGTGGCATCGAATCGGACCTTCCTCGGTGGGGGTTCGGCCCAACTCGATCGTCGAGGGAAGCTGGGCGCGGACGGGTACGCCGCCCGGAGTACCCCATTTGGCCGCCACCCCTCTGTGCGATGCGTCACACCGCTGGCCGGTTCAGGGTCTGGTGGCGTGCCGTCGGCGAACCGAGGGTGCCCGGGGTGCCCGGGCCCGGCCACCTGGGAATCGGCGGCACAGAGCGGCCGCGGTTCGTGCAGACGTTGCAGGGTGTGCGTGAGCTGCACCTGGTCTGTGCCGACGTGATTTGAGGGTCCGGGGGCGGCCGCCGTGGAGCGCGCTCCCACCTCCTGCCGCTGTATTCCGGTCGCACAGACCTGCCGCGGTCCGTGCAAACCCTGCAAGGTCTGCACGGGGTGCACCCGCTCTGTGCCGGCGGGATTCACGCTCCTGTGCCGGCGGTCGGCACCCCGGCGGCGGCCCGGCCGGCCCCGGCCCCGGCGGCGGCCCGGAACGGCCGGGCGCGCTGGGCGGGTCAGTCCTCGGCGGGTTCGGCTCGGCGCAGGCCCCATGCGTGCAGCCGGGGGTAGCCGCGCTCGGTGAGTGGTCGGCGCAACCGCAGCCTGAAGCGGGGGTCACCGTCGAGCATCAAGGCCAGGTCGTGGTCCACCAGCACCCGGCCGGGCCGGGCGTAGGTGCACAGCCGGGTCGCGGTCTCCACCACCTCGCCGTAGACGTCGCCGAACCGGGTGAGCGTGCGGCCGATGGCCAGCCCGGTGCGCAGCTCGGGCAGTCCGGACGCCTCGACAGTGCGGTCGATCAGGTCCAGGGTGAGCTCGGCGGCATCCTCGGGGCTGTCGGTGACGAAGAGCACCGCGTCGCCGACCGTCTTCACGATCCGCCCTCGGTGGTCTGCCACCACGTTCGCCGCGATGCCGTGGAACAGCTCCACCAGCTCGATCAGCTGGGTCGGGCTCAGTCGGCGCGCGGTTCGGGTGAAGCCGACCAGGTCGGTGGACCCGACCACCAGGGTGCGAATGTCAGCCTCGTCCGGCGCGGTGGCCAGCAGCCGGCCCGCCGCGACGGCCAGGTGCCGGCGCCAGACGTAGTTCTGCAGGCTCTCCAGCGCGGTCAGCAGTCGGGCCAGGTCAACCGGCCAGTCCTCGCCGGTGCTTTGGCGCTCGCGCAGGATCTGGTAGAGCAGCTCGACCTGCCAGGTGGCCAGCCCGGCCATCGCCTGGGCCATCGAGCGGATCACCGCGTCCTGCAGGTCGGTCGACACCAGCCCGGTGGCGCGCAGCTGCTCGAGCAGCCCGATCGCGGCCACGTCGGTCTCGGTGAACACCACGTCGTCCTCGCCGATGCGGGCAAAGCCCATCGAGTGCCACAGGTGGCCAGCGCGCTCCTCGTCGATCCCGGTGAGCTCGTGCACCTGCCGTCGGGCGTAGCGCCGAGGAGCGTTCAGCACCGCTTCCTCGATGCGCTGCTCGATGCTCTGGCCCGGCTTGACGGTTCCGCCTTTGGCCTGGTCGGCGAGTCGATCCCGGCCGGTCAGGGAGGTGACCAGCGCAGCCGCCGCAGCCTCAGTGGTGGCCTGGGCGTCCCCGGCCTCAGCGCCGCCCTCGATGTCGGTGTCGGCGTCGGCGCCGTTCTCGGTGTCGGTGGTGTCCGGCGTGGCCGGCCAGTCCGGCACGACCCGACGCAGCGCCGCGCGCCAGTTCGGACCGTGCTCGCTGGATGCCATGCCACCTTCCCCCGTCGCCGTGCTGACGTTCTCAGCATCGCTCACCGGGTGCAAGCGGCCGCGACGGCGTGCGCCGCCCAGACTCGGAGCGCCTCGGATAGACTGGGGCCTCCACCTGGCGGGAGGAGGCTGCGCGGTGCGGAAATCGGCGCGAATTCCGTCGAGGCGTGGCGCCGGCGAGTTGGAGTCCGAGGTGCTCGCCGCGCTCTGGGGCGCGGAGCGGCCGCTCACCACCGCGGATGTGCAGCACGCCGTGGACCGTGAACTCGCCTACAACACCGTGCAGACGATCCTGTCCAGGTTGTACGAAAAAGGCCTGGTCAGCCGCGCCGCCGAGGGCCGCCGGCACCTCTACCGGCCGAACAAGGGCGCCGAAGAACTGGCCGCCGAGCAGATGCAGGCGCTGCTGCGCCGGGGGCCGAATCGGCAGAGCGTGCTGCAGCGCTTCGCCACCTCGCTGTCCGAGGAGGACGCCGAGGCGTTGCGCGCGATGTTGAAGCTGAGGCGGCGCCGCCGGTGACCGTGAGCGTGTACATCCCGGTGGCGCTCTCCGTCCTGGTGGCGGCGATCAGCTGGTTGATGGCCGCGCGCCTGTCACCCACCCGAGGCACGGTGATCACCGTGGTAGGCGCGGCCGTGCTCTGCGCGGCCGGCACCACCTGGGCGTTGGTGCTGCTCGCGCTGTCCCTGCTCGGCTTCACCACGCTCGCCGTCGAGGAAGCCACCGAGCGCGGCGTGGTGCTGGTGCAACCGGTGCCCGGGGTGGTCGGCGTGCTGGCGGCGGTGGCGCTGACCTACGGGGTGGTCCGGGTGGTTCGGGTTGCCCGCGCCCGCTGGGCTACCCGTCGGGAGCTGCGCAAACTGTGCCTGTCCTGCGCGCCGGGCGAGCTGGCCGTGGTCCCGGTGGCTGAGCCGCACGCGTTCGCGGTGCCTGGCCGGCCGGGTCGGGTGCTGGTTACCCAGGGCCTGCTGGCGTTGCTGGACGGCAAGGAGCGCCGGGTGGTCCTGGCGCACGAGCGGGCCCACCTGGCCGGTCGACACCACGGGCTGCGGGCCACCGTCGAGGTGTGCGCGGCGATCAACCCGATGCTGGTTCCGGTGCGCGAGGCGGTGGCGTTCCTGGTCGAGCGCAGCGCCGACGAGCACGCGGCCACGGTGAGCGGCAGCCGGGAGGTCACCGCGCGGGCGCTGGCCAAGGCGGCGTTGGCGGAGGCGAGCGGACCGAGGCACGCCGCGCTCGGTTTCATCGCCTGCGCGGTCTCCGCCCGGGTCGCCGCGCTGCACGCCGCGCCACCCCGGCCGGATCGGCTGCTGCCGGGCGGGTTCCTGCTCCTGGGGGCGGGCGCCACGGTTGCCGCGGTGCAAGCCACCTTGGCGTTCTACCGACTGGTCCACTGGCTCTGGCTGGGCTGACGAGCCGGGGCTGACAAGCCAGGGCTGCTGAGTCCGGGCTGACGAGGGCCGGCACGGGCGGATAAGAGCTGACGAGGGCCCAGGAGCTGGGCTGATGGCCAGCGGTGGGCTCGTGTGGGTAGGCCCACACCCGGAGGGGCCCTCTCTGAACCGAGCCGCCAGGAGTTCGGCTAGACTCTTACAAGCTGTAGGAGTTGAAGTTTCAGCCGCTTCTCACCGAACCAGGGAGTCGAGGACCGATGGGTCGATCGACGGCAGGCGGAACGGACCGCGTACTGGTCATCTCCGGCAGCGTGGGCGCCGGTCACGATGGCGCCGCTGACGAACTGATCAGCCGGCTGCGCGGCTTCGGCGTGCGCGCGGAGCGGCGGGACTATCTCGACGCGGTGCCGTGGTTCGCGCGGCCGGTGCTGCGCCAGGGCTACAGCGCCAGCGTCGGCTACGCGCCGCAGGTGTTCGACTGGGTCTTCACCAACCTGGAGCACGACGGTTGGTTGCAGAAGCTGACCCGGGGGCTGTGTTTTGTGGCTCGGCGCCGGGTGCGGCGGTGGGCACACGGCTACCCGGTGGTGGTGTCCACCTACCCGTTGGCCAGCCAGACCCTCGGCCAGCTGCGCGCCGCCGGGGTGTTGGACGCGCTCACCGTGACGTTCCTGACTGACCCGGCGGTGCACCGGATGTGGGTGCATCCGGCGGTGGACCAGCACTTGACGGTCACCGAGGCGACCTCCCGGATGGGGCGCCTGGTCTACCGCACGCCGATGCGCCCGGTGGGTGGGCTGGTCTCCGCCCGGTTCCGCGAGCGGCTGTCGCCGGAGCGCAGGCGGGTGCTGCGCGACGAGCTGGGGCTGTGTGCGGACCGGCCGGTGGCGCTGATGGTGACCGGGTCGCTGGGCATGGGGGACGTGCCGGGGGCGGTCCGAGAGGTCGCCGCAACCGGGGCCCAGGTGCTCCTGCTGTGTGGCCGCAACGCCCGACTGGCGGAGGAGCTGGCCAACGAGCCGGGCGTGGTGGCGCTGGGTTGGCGCAACGACGTCCATGAGCTGATGGCCATCGCGGACGTGCTGGTGCACAACGCCGGCGGGCTCAGCGTGACCGAGGCGCTCACCGCCGGACTGCCCACGGTGACCTACCGCCCGATCCCCGGGCACGGCACCGCGAACGCCGCCGTCCTTGCCGAAGCCGGGCTGGCTCCATGGCCGAAAACGCCGGAGGAGCTGACCGAGGTGGTGCGCAACCACGCGAGCCTGCGCACCGATCCGAGCGCGGTGATCCGGGACCAGGACGCGGCCGAGGCCGTGCTCGGATTACTCGCAGATCCCGACCCCGCCGGCGGCTCCGCCCGGCGCACCGCCTAAGTCTCAGGAGCCAGACGATAGTCTCGGGGTGCCATGACGCTCACCATCACACTCGCGCTGCTTGCGGCGGTGTGCTTCGGGGTGGCGTCTGTGCTGCAGCACAATGGTGCGCTCCAGGCCCGCCAGCGCACGCCGTTTCACCCCGGGCTGATGGTGGAGCTGGCCCACAAACGGGGCTGGGTGCTCGGCGTAGTGGCCCAGGCGGCCGGGGTGACGCTGCACCTGGTCGCGGTGAACCTGGGCGCGCTGTCTGTGGTCCAGCCGGTCCTGACCATCGGGCTGGTGGTCGCACTCGGGCTGCAGCGGCTGGCCGGCCGGCAGGTGAGCCGCCCGGCGATGCTGGCCGCCGGCCAGGTGGTGCTCGGCCTCGCCGTTTTCCTCGCCGTCATGCCACCCGAGCAGGCCGCGATCCCGGTCGATGCGGAAGGTTGGTTCCCGGGCCTGCTGCTGGCCGGGGTGCTGCTGGCCGCGACCCTCGCCGGGGGGCTGGCCCTGCACGGCACCGCCCGATGCGTTTGCCTGGGCGCCGGGGCCGGCGTGCTGATGGCCACCTCGGCCGCGCTGGGCAAGGCGTGGGGGGAGGTGCTGAACACCCAGGGATTGGTCGGGTTGACCAGCAGCTGGCAGTTCTGGGCCGCCCTGGGCTGTGGCGCCGCTGGAACGCTGCTCAGCCAGACCGCCTTCCAAGCCGGGCCGCTGGGCGGCTCGCTGGCCGCGATGATGGCCATCGACCCGGTGGTCGGCGTCGGCCTCGGGGTCGTGGTGTTCGGTGAGCCGTTCGCCAGCGGCGACACCACCCCGATCCGGATCATCGGCCTGACGATCACCCTGGTCGGGGTCTGGCTGCTGGCCATGGCCCAGCGCGGAACCGCCGATGGACCGCCGAACCCTGGCCGCCCGGCCGTGCCGGTTTCCCGCACCGGCTAAAGAATCAGGTCTGTGGGGACACCCGCGGGTACTCGGCCAGCACCTTGTCGGCCAACGTGCCGGGCGGCTCGGCGAGGTCAACCGTGACCCCCGTTTCGTCCGGCTCGAGCGGCTCCAGGTCGGCCAGCTGGGAGTCCAGCATGGACACCTTCATGAAGTGGCCGGTCCGGGCCCGCAGCCGATCGGCCAGCACGTCCCGGTCTCCGTGCAGGTGCACCAGCCACACATCCCCGGCCGCGCGCAGCTGGTCCCGGTAGCGTCGCTTGAGCAGGGAGGCGCCCAACACTCCGCCGGTCTCGGCGTGGCTGGCGACCCAGCCGGCCAGCCCGGCCAGCCAGGCTCGGCGGTCCTCGTCGGTCAGCGGGGTGCCGGCGCTCATCTTCGCGATGTTGGCCTGGGGGTGGAACTCGTCCGCGTCGGCGTACTCGACTCCCAGCCGGGCGGCCAGCTCGGCGCCGACGGTGGTCTTGCCCGAGCCCGCCACACCCATCACCACGATGACCGGCATGCCCACCTCTTACCCCGTTGTCCGCCCTCGATCCCTCGGCCCGCGAGCCGAGACATCCCGTCGGCACCCTACTTCGCTCCGCCGCCTGGTCGCTGGCATTGCCGCGCCCTGGACCGCGACGAACACGACTACCGCACCTGACTCGCCGTCCCCCACCGTCGCCCACCGCCGCGACACTCACGCACACTTCCGCGCTCCCACGCGCATGTTGCGGCGTGTGCGTGAGGGCGCGACCGTGTGCGTGGCCGGGCTTACAGCGCGGCGCGGATGAGGTTGGTTAGTTGGGTCTGGGATGGCAGGCGCGGGTTGTTGGCGGTGACCGGGTCGGCCAGCGCGGTGCGGGCCAGGTCGGGGATCTGCGCCTCGGTGCAGCCCAGCGCGCGTAGCGGTGCGTAGCAGCCGGTCCGCTCGGGGACCCGGCACAGCTCGGCGATGGCGGCCGCCGCGTTGGCCGCGGCCGGGGCGCCCGGGTCAGCGACGCCCAGGTCAAACGCGATCTCGGCGTAGCACCCCGCAGACCCGCCCTCGGCGTTGAACCGGAGCACCGGCTCGAGCACGGCGGCCAGCGCGACCCCGTGCGCCGCGCCGGTGTACGCGGTGACGGCGTGCCCGATGCCGTGTACCAGGCCGAGCCCGGACACGGTCAGCGCCAGCCCGGCGAGGTGGGCACCGAGCAGCAGGTTCGCCCTGGCCTCGAGGTTCGCGCCATCGTTGACGGCGATCGGCAGCCAGCGGTGTACCAGCCGGATGGCCTGGTGGGCGTAGCTCTCCGAGACCGGGTTGCGGCCGCGCGAGGTGAGCGACTCCACCCCGTGCACCAGCGCGTCCGTCCCGGTCGCGGCGGTCGCCCGGGCGGGCAGGCCGACGGTGAGCTCGGGGTCCAGGATGGCCACCTTCGGCGTCAGCGAAGGGTTGCCGATGTAGATCTTGCTGCGGGCGGCCGGGTCGGCGATCACCCCGAAGCCGTTGGTCTCCGCGCCGGTGCCCGCCGTGGTGGGAATGGCCACCAGCGGCGGCGCGGGGGAGTGGCTGTTCCCGAAGTCCAGCGCGGCGAGGTCACCGCCGTTGCAGGTGAGCAGCGCGACGCCCTTGGCCGCGTCCATGCTGGAGCCGCCGCCCAGCGCCACCACCGCGGCCGGCCCGTACTCCCTGGCCAGCGCCGCCGCCTCGGCCACCGTGTCGAGCGTCGGATTCGGCTCCACCTCGGCGAACACCGCCGCCTCGACACCCTGCGAGGCCAGGGTCGCCAGCACCTGGTCGACCAGGCCGGCGTCTCGCACGCCGGGATCGCTGACCAGGAACGCCCGGTGCTGGCCGAGCGTCCGCAGGGACTCCGGTAGCCGGCGTACCGCGCCCGCGCCGAACTCGATCCGCCCCGGCGGCGGGATGGTGAAGGCGAGCCCCGCGGTGCCCGCTGGTTCGCCGCTCACCGCTGGGCCAGCCGCAGCGGGATCCGGGCCAGGTCCTCGTAGAGCCTGACCGGGCTCATCTCGCCGGCCTGGTCGCCGTAGGCCGCCCGCGCTCGGCGGAACACCTGCTCCACCACGGCGGACAGCTCCACCGGCACCCCGGTCGCCCTGGCCACGTCGACGGCCAGCCCCAGGTCCTTGCAGGCCAGCGCCATCGCGAAGGACTCGTCGTAGTCGCCGTCGGCCAGCAGCGGGACCAGGTCGTGCTCGAGCAGATTGCTCCGCGCGGGGCTGGCCACCAGCGAGTCGAGCAGGGTGCCCAGCGCGACGCCGGCCTTGACCCCGACGGTGAGCACCTCGGCGGTGGCCACCAGCTGGGCGAACCAGAGCAGGTTGACCATCAGCTTGACCACGTAGCCGGAGCCGTGCGTCCCGACGTGCAGGATCCGCTCCGGATCGCCCATGGCGCGCAGGGCGGGCAGCACCCGCCGATAGGTATCCGGGTCGCCGCCGACATAGATCTGCAGGGTGCCCGCCGTGGCCCCGGCGGCCATCCCGGCGACCGGGGCGTCCAGCACCGAGATCCCGCGCGGGCCGGCCAGCGCGCGCACCCGCTCGGCGACCGCCGGGGTGCTGGTCGACATGTCCACCCAGACCCCGCCCGGGGGCAGGCCGCCGAGCAGCCCGGCCGGGCCGAGCAACACGGACTCCACCACCGCCGGCGTGGGCAGCATGGTGATCACTACTTCGGCGCGTTCGCCGACCTCGCGCGGGCTGTCCGCCCAGCTGCCCTCGGGAGCCCCGACGGCTGCTTCCCGGCGCACGTCGTGCACCACCAGGTCGAACCCGGCGCGCCGCAGGTTGGCCGCCATCGGTGCGCCCATGTGCCCGAGCCCGATGAACCCGATCCGGGTCAGCGCGTCCACCGCAGGAGCGCCTCCTCGTCGATGCGGGCGCCCAGCCCGGACCGGTCCGGCACGTTCAGGTAGCCGTCCCGGTCGATGGACACCGGGTCGGCCAGGAAGAAGTCCCGGCGGGCGGGCGTCCACGCCGGCGGGTCGTAGGGGAACTCCAGGTACGGGCCGCCGCCGACGCCGGCGACCACGTGCAGGTTGGCCAGCAGCCCGAGCCCGTTGGTCCAGGTGTGCGGGGTGAACCAGCGGTGCCGCAGGCTGGCCAGCTCGGCCACCGTGCGGGCGCGCAGCATGCCCACCGCGAGCACCACATCCGGCTGGTAGACGTCCAGCGCGTCGGCCTCCACCATGGCCACCAGCTCGGGGAAGGTACGGACCATCTCGCCGCCGGCTACCCGCACGCCTTCCCGCTCGCGCAGCACGCGCAGCCCGGGCAGGTCCTGCTGCGGCAGCGGTTCTTCCAGCCAGAGCACGTCGAGCTCGCGCAGCGCGGCGGCGAACCGGCGCACCGAGGCCAGGTCCAGCGCCGGGGCGATGTCGCCGGGCATCCGCCAGGACTGGTTCAGGTCCACCATGATCGAGATGTCGTCGCCCAGCGCCTCCCGGACGGCGGTGACCACCGCCAGCCCCTCGTCCAGCCGGTCCCGCGCCACCCGCACCTTCAGCGCCCGGAACCCCGCCTCCCAGGCGGCCAACGCGTCCTGCGCGCGCCGGCCGGGCGGGCGCAGCTCGCCGAACGAGGCGTAGGCCGGCACCCGGGACGTGCTGCCGCCGAACAGGGTGGCCACCGGCACTCCGCACACCTGGCCGACCAGGTCCCACAGCGCGGCCTCCAGTGGCCAGTAGCGGCCGGCGTGGAAGCTGATCGTCTCCAGCGTCTTGACGTGGTTGAGGATGCGCAGCGGGTCGCGGCCCAGGAACAGCTGCTCGAACTCCTCGAAGCCGGCCATCGAGTCGCCCGAGCCGTACCCGGTGAACCCCTCGTCGGTCTCCACCCGCACCAGGGTCGCGTCGAAGTGCCGGCGGGGCTCCGGATCCCAGGCGGCCGCGAACGGCGGGTCCAGCGGCAGCCGCATCCGGTCCAGCCGGATCGCGGTGATCTTCACCGGGCGTCGCTCGGCCGGAAGAACGGATTCTCCGGTCGGCCCCGCGCGGCGAGTACCTCGCTGAGCGTGGGTGTGCCCTTGGCGCCGGCGGCCAGCGCCTGCGCGGTGGCCGCCCGGTTGTTGGCGTAGACGGCGTCCGCGTCCGCCGCCGCCGGGTTGACCCAGACCGCGGCGATCAGCACCAGTTCGTCGGCCCCCTCGGCGGGCACCGCGCCGGCGTGCACCGCGTCGGCCACCCCGGCCGCGACGCCGGCCTGGGCGGCGCCCCAGGTCAGCGTGGCATGCCCGTCGCCGGCGATGGTGGCCTTGTTCACGAACAGGGTGAGCGGACGGGTCGGCAGCCCAGGGCGCAGCACCGCGATGAACGGCACGTGCCCTTGCCTCGGGGTGGCCAACGCGGTCGCCCAGGCCACCCCGGCCGGGCCGTCCTTGGCGCCGAGCACGGTGTTCACATGGGCCGCGTCGGCTCCCTCGCCGACGAAGCTCTCGCCGATCTGCATGCTTCCGGAGCGTAGGAATCGAGCGCGACCATCGCAACGACAGTTGCGCTCAGTGCACTCAGCGGGGAAGGTTCCGCGGATGGAGGCTGACCGGGCCACGATGTCCGTTGGGCTGCGCCGGGACATGGAACTCCTGGACGCGCTGGCGGCCGGGGACCGGCCGGCGGGTCTCGGCGTGGCCGCGCTGGCCGATCGGCTGGGCCGCACCCGCAGCCAGGTCTCCCGTGCGCTGCGCGCGCTGCAGGCCGAAGGCCTGGTGGAACGGGACGAGGAGACGCTGGTCTTCCGGCTGGGTTGGCGGCTCTACGCGTTCGCCGCGCGGACCGGGGAGGCCCGGCTCACCTCGCACGCCGCGCCGTATCTGCGGCGGCTGGTGAGCGCCCTGCGGGAGACGGTGCACCTGTGTGTGCTGCGCGGGGACCAGGTGCTCACCGTCTCGTCGGTGAGCCCGCCGCACGCGTTCCGGGGGCTGGGGTGGGAGGGGCTGACCGTTCCGGCGCTGACCACCTCCGCCGGCCGGGTGCTGATCGCGGACTGGCCCCCGGAGGCGCTCGCCGCACTGGTGCGCACCCGCCCTGAGGTCCGGGCCGGCGCGAAGCTCAGCATCCGCACCGAGGCGGACCTGCACCAGGAGCTGGCCAGGGTGCGCAGGCACGGTTACGCGATGGTGGACGAGGAGTTCGAGGAGGGCGTGGTCGGCGTGTCCGCGCCGGTGTACGACTTCCGGCGGCAGCTCGCGGCGGCGATCAACGTGTCAGCCCCGAAGGGCCGGCTCGGCCACCGGTTGCGCGAGGCCGGCGAGCTGACCCGCGCGACCGCCAGGGAGATGTCCGAGGCGCTCGGCCGGCGGGCGAGCTCGATCCCGCGGGGAGACGGTGGCCGAGCTGGCCGAGGCGAGCAGGCCGGCAAGCTCAGCTGACCGCACACATCGTCAGGTCGCCGCACACGTGCCCCAACCTGTGTGCGGCGGCGCGGCGCTGTGTGCCGTCCGTCAGACCGCGCGGGACATCGCCACCGCGCGCACCGGGGCGCCGTCCGCGCCGGCGAGTGCGAGGGGGAAGAAGCTGATCACCGGGTCGGCCAGCTCGGCTACCGCCGCCACGTTGGTCAGGTTCTCCACGATCACCCCGCCGGCGCCGAGCAGGATCTGGTGCGCCGGCAGCGGACCAGTTGGCTCGCCGTCCGCCGGGGTGGGATCCGGGCTGAGTGCGTCCAGCGCCAGCGCGCGGACCCCGCTGGCCGCGATCTGCTCGGCGGCCTGCGCCGTCAGCCACGGATGGGCCAGGTACTCGGGCGAGCCGAAGTGCTCGGACCAGCCGGTGTGCAGCACCAGCACCGCGCCGGGACGCAACAACGGCGCGTAACCGGCGAGCTCGGCCCAGCCGATGGGCGCCCGGGGTGCTCGGCCGCGCAGGTCGGCAACCACCGCCGGGCCGTGAAACAGGCCGAGGTCGAGCTCGTCCAGCCGGGCGCCGTCGGTCAGCACGTGGAACGGGGCGTCCACGTGGGTGCCGGTGTGCGAGCCGGCGTGGATGCTCAACACGTTGACCCCGTCGACCTCCAGTCGGGCCGCCGAGCTGATCGCCACCTCCGGATCACCCGGGTAGACCTGCATCCCCGCCCGCACCGGCACAGAAAGATCCACAATCCGCATCCCGCGGTCCTCCCTAGCCCGTCTGATCGAGCCGAGACGCGAAACGGCCCCGGTTGGCTAGCCAACCGGGGCCGTATGCGCTGGTCGAACTCAGATAACCTGCACCGAGTCGGCCTGCGGGCCCTTCGCGCCCTGGCTGACCTCGAAGGAAACTCGCTGGTTCTCCTCGAGGCTGCGGAATCCGGAACCCTGAATGGCCGAGTAATGCACGAAGACGTCCGGGCCATTGTCGTCTGTGGAGATGAAGCCGAAGCCCTTCTCCGCGTTGAACCACTTCACAGTGCCCTGAGCCATGTCTCTCCTGGGAGGTGCGGTACCGGCCGACACCTCGCCGACCGGTGGTTGCGGTGGGCCCAGCACACTCGGAGAGAGATTCCCCAGAGCTACGAAGCCCGGTGTCACGCTCCACGGACGCTTCGCAACGATCGAGGAAAACACGACTGCAACGGCTGAAAGCTACCACAGGGGCCTGAGCCGAACGCGTGTCACCCGGGTCCTAGCCACCCCTGCGTCACCTCCCAGACACTAGCTACGGAGACGTACTTACGCTACCGTAGCTAAATGCTGAAACTCAACCTGCGAGGTGTGCAATGTCGGTGAACCTCCCTCGGTCCGCGAACCACCGACCATGCCGGTCCAGGTCCCGCCCCGGGCCGCGCTGGAGGCCGGCCTGGGCGGCGTCCCGAAGCGGCTGCGCGCCTCGAGTGTGTACTGATCTCGCCGCGCGACCGGTACCCGCGCGCGCGGCCGGGCGAATAGATTCCTCGGATGAGCGCGGACGCGGCCCACGGCTCGCGGCGGTCCCGGCAGCCTCGAATGCCCATCGAGGTGCGCCGCGAGCAGGTGCTCGACGCTACCCTGAAGCTGATCATCGAACGGGGCTATCCGGCGGCCACCATGGAGGCGGTGGCCCGGGAGGCCGAGCTGGCCAAGCCGAGGGTGTACAGCGCCTATCCCGGGCGCGGACCATTGCTGCGCGCGCTGCTCGAGCGGGAGGAGCGGCGGGTGGTAACCGCGCTCGCCGAGGCCATGCCGGCGCTCACCGAGGACTCCGACTTTGACGAGACGCTGACCGCGGCGGCGGTGAACCT
>DATHIT010000838.1:0-10628 GCA_035489915.1 Pseudonocardia sp.
CGGACCAGCGTGCTCTTGTCCAGCATGGCCGCCCTGGCGAGGGCGAACTGGCTGTCCGCGCCCTGCTCACCGAGCGCAAGCAGCACCACGTAACACCGCACCGAGATGCCACCTAACCGGACTGCCTCTACCTCCATCGCACCCAGCCCCCGGGCGAGCCGAACGAGACACCAGTGCAGATCCTGATGAAGGCTCCGGACGTCCGCGCCGGCCTCCGGCAGATCGTCCGGGAGAGCTTCGTGCATGGCCGAATACTACCGATCCGGTAGCCATCAAAGATCGAATTGACGGCGCCACGCCCGACCGTTCATGTAGGTGTCTCAGCGGTGGACGACTCCCCGCAAGCAGGCGCTCCAGACGGTGGGCATCACCCGTTCAACTAGCCGGTGATCCAGAGCGCACCCCGGTACAGTGCACAGAAAGCTGGCCCCGCACAGTCCAGTCGGACGGCGGGGCCAGGTCGGGCTATGGAGGCGAGTGATGGGCGCACCGACCGCGAGCAGCGCTGATCAGGACGAGGTGGACGCTGCGGCGTGCGCCGAGTCCGACCCGACCGCTACGGACCACCGCAAGAGTCCCCGTCGGCGTGGCGACGCACTCATGGCGGCGATCTTCGAAGCCACCGTCGCCGAGCTCGCCGAGAACGGCTACGCGGAGCTCAGCATGGAGCGGGTGGCCACTCGAGCGCGGGCCAGCAAGGGGTCGCTGTACCGCCGCTGGCCGAGCCGCGCCGAACTCGTCGGCGACGCCATGCAGTACTTACGGCCGCACGGCGTCGAGGCACCGGACACCGGCAATGTCCGGGACGACCTGCTCGGTTACCTCCGCTCGCTCGCCGAGGTGTTCAACGGCGGCACTGGCGACGCGGTCCGCGGGCTGATCGCGGAGACCATCCGGGACCCGGAGCTGAACCGGATGGTCCGGATCCGGTTCATCGACCCAGGCCTCGCCCAGGTGCTCGATGTACTGCGCAAGGGCGCGATCCGCGGCGAGGTCCGCCCGACGGCGCTGACCTACCGGATCGCCAGCGTGGGGCCCAACCTGCTGCGCCAGCACTTCATGGTCTACGGCTCGATCCCCGACTCGGTCGTGGTGGAGCTTGTGGACGAGGTGCTGATGCCGCTCATCTCGACCGGGCCCCAGAGCGCCGGAACCCGGTGAATCTGGCTCGGTGAATCGGGGGCCGGCTACTTCTGGGTGCCGACCAGCGGGCCGATCACCGGGTTGTACCTGCGGTCCACGTACCCGGAGATGTCGACCTTGCCAGGGAGCTGGCCGGCCTGGGTGAAGGCGTCGGCGAGCTGCTGCTCCGAGGCGACCAGTGCGTCGTCGATCAGGATCGGGGTCAGTGCGAGCCGAGGTATCGCCGCCGTGGCCACCTGAAGCGGAATTCCGGTCTGCTGGGCGTAGATGGTCGCCCATTCGTCCGGATGGCTCTTCGCCCACAGGTCCGCCTTGCCCAGCCGCACCACGTAGTCCTGGATGGCCGCGTTCTTGCCGGGATCGGACAGCGCGGTCTTGTTGGCCACCTGCAGGCTGAAGCCGTTGGACAGCTGGGTGCCGCCGGCCGGGCCGGTGCCGTTCAGGGCGTCGGCGCCGCTGACCAACTCCCGCGCTCCGGCGCTCTGCACCGCCTCGGACACATACGGTTCCCAGACCGCCCAGGCCGCCACGCTGCCCTGGTTGAACGCCGCGTACGCATCACTGGGCTGCAGGTAGGAGATGGTCACGTCGCTGGGCTGAAGGCCGGCCTTGCCCAGCGTGTTGAGCAGCGTGCCGTTGGCCGACGAGCCCTTGGCCACCGCGATGGTCTTGCCACGCAGCTCGGCCAGCCCGGCGATGCTGGAGCCCTTCGGCACCAGCAGCGCGTCGCCGACCGTGGCGCGCAGCGCCGCCACGATGGCGATGTTCCCGTCGGCGGCGGCGGAGAAGATCGGCGGCGTGTTGCCGACCTGCCCGATGTCGATCGCGTTGGCGTTGGCGGCCTCCAGCATCGGCGGGCCGGAGGTGAACATGGACCACTGCACGTGGTACGGAACGCTGTCCAGCTGACCGGCCGCCCGCAACAGCACCTGCACGCTGCCGCCCTTCTGGTCACCGACACGCAGCGTCACGTCGGCGAGTTGGGCCGGGCTGACCGCCGGCGGCACCGCCGCCGGGCTCGAGGACGGGGCCGAGGACGGGGTGCCGCAGGCGGACAGCCCCAGCACGGCTCCGGCCACCCCGAGCAGAACCCAGTTACGCAGCTTCATGATCATCGACTCCCAGGTCGGACAGCACTCGGGCACGCAGCTCGGCCTGCCGGGCGACGCTTCTCGGACGCGCGGTGGGCACGATGTGCTCGGCGGCGATTCGCCCGCCAGCCAGCACCAGAACCCGGTCGGCGAGCGCCAGCGCCTCGTCCACGTCGTGGGTGACCAGCAGCACGGCCGGCCGGTGCCGCTGCCAGAGCTGGGTCACCAGCCGGTGCATGGCCAGCCTGGTCAGCGCGTCCAGCGAGCCGAACGGCTCATCCAGCAGCAGCAGGTCGGGCTCCCGGACCAGGGCCCTGGCCAGGGATACCCGCTGTGCCTCGCCGCCGGACAGGGTGCCCGGCCACGCATCGGCCCGCTCGTCCAGGTACACCTCGGCCAGCGCCCGCCGAGCCACCCCGCGCGGGTCATCGGTGCGCAGCCCGAGGGCGATGTTGCGCCAGACCCGCCGCCAGGGCAGCAGCCGCGGCTGTTGGAACGCCATGGACACCCGGCCGTCCACCACGGACTCGCCCTGGACGTCGGTGTCCATCCCGGCCAGCACCCGCAGCAGGGTGGACTTGCCAGAGCCGCTGCGCCCGAGCAGCGCGACGAACTCCCCGCGCCGGATGGTCAGCTCGAGGCCGTCCAGTACCCGGCGGGTGCCGAACTGCTTGACCAGCCCACGGACCCGGGCGGCATCGGCGCCCGTCATGCCGCCCGCCACCGCAGGATCCACCGTTCGATCAGCCGAACGATGGTGTCCATCAGCAGCCCGACCAGCGCGTAGACCAGCAGGCCGACGATGACGATGTCGGTACGCAGGAAGTCTCTGGCGTTGTTGATCATGTAGCCGATGCCGGAGTCGGTGGCGATCGTCTCGGCCACCACCAGCGCCAGCCAGGAGGACGCGACGCCCAGCCGGACGCCGACCATGGTGTAGCTCGCCGCTCCGGGCAGCACCACGTGCCGCAGCCGCTCCCAGCGGGAGTAGCCCAGCACCGAGGTGGCCTCCACCAGCTGGGGGTCGGCATGCCGGATCCCGGTATGCACGTTGATGTAGATGGGCAACCCGGCGGCCAGCGCGATCAGCACGAGCTTTGGCAGCTCACCGATGCCGAACCAGAGGATCAACAACGGGATCAGGCCGAACAGCGGCACGTTGCGGACCATCTGGATCACCGGGTCGACCGTTGCGTCGCCCCAGCGCAGCAGGCCGGCGAACACCCCGAGCGCCGCGCCGATCAGCGCGCCGATGACAAAGCCGATGAACATCCGGCGCAGGGATACCGCCAGGCCGTCACCCAGCTGCCCGTTGCCGGCCACCTCCAGCGTGGCCTGCCACACCGTGGTCAGCGGAGGCAGTTTGCGCGGCGACACCAGGCCGGCGCTGCTGACCACCTGCCAGGCCAGCAGCAGCACCAGCGGGCTGACCCACCGGACCAGCCTCAGTCCACGCCGCGCGCCGCGGCCCGCCGGGCGCGGCGGAGCCGGTGTCTCCCCGGCTGGTCGGGTCCCGGTCAGCAGCCCAGAAGAGGAAGAAGTCACGCCTCGCCTTAATTCAGGTCCCGTTTGAGGACGCCCATCGACACACTAATGAGATGAATGACGCCGGCGCCCTATTACAATCACGCTGATTTAATTGGCGATGCCGCTACAACAGGCCTAGCGCCCAGCGCCCAATGAAGTCGCGGACGGTGTCGGAGTTGGGTGGGTGAAACGCCCCGGCCCGTACGTCCCGGTAGAGCCGCTCCAGCTCGTTGCGCTTGTGGATGGATCCGGCGCCGGCGATCTCCAACGCCAGGTCCGTCGCGGTGCGCGCCGCCCTGGTGCCGTTCTCCTTGGCGGCGAACAGCCTCAGCAGGGCGCGGTCCCCGTAGTCCACGCCGGCGCTCAGCCCGTTGGTCAGCTCGTCCAGCTGCGCCGTTGCCCCTTCCAGCACCAGTTCCGCCTCGGCCGCGTGATACTGCACGAAGGGTTTGGTGGCCACCGCCGCACCGCCCACGCTCAACGCGGTGCGCTCGCGGGCAGCGTCCAGCGCCACGTCCAGCGCCCGGCGACCGATGCCCAGGTAGACATTGCCGAGCAGGGGCAGCACCCAGGGGAAGATCCCGGCCACGTACCCGCCCGGGACCGCCCCGACGCCGTTCACCCCGACCACCCGTTCGAACGGCACGTACACGTCGTCCAGGTAGGTGTCATGGCTGGCGGTGGCCCGCACACCCAGGGTGTCCCAGGTCTCCACGGTGCGCACGCCGCCGGCATCGCGGGAGACGAACGCGTGCACGATCTTCGGGTGGTCCGGATCGCTGTCGTCCCTGGCGTGAATGCCGAGCCAGTCCCAGGCCGGCGAAAGTGAGGTGAAGATCTTGTGCCCGGAAATCAGGTAGCCGCCGTCAACCGGGACGGCCACGGTCAGCGAGTCATCCAGGGCGGTGTCGTTGCCGGGTTCGCCGTGCCCGGCCGCGAGAACCTTGCCGTCGACGATCTCCTCGACCAGCCAGTCCAGGCTGGTGTCACCGGCCCGGGCCAGGTCGCCCGCCGGCCCCGTCCAGTACAGGTGCATGGTCAGGCCCAGCGCGGTGGACGGCGCCCAGTAGGCCAGCCTGCGTTGTTCCAGGTTGACCTCGGCGAGGGTCAGGCCCAGCCCGCCCCGCTCCTCGGGGATCGCGGCGCGCAGGTAGCCGGCCTCGCGGAGATCCTCGAGGTCCTCGGCGAAGAAGCGGTTGTCCCGGTCGTACCCACCGGCCCGCGAGTGCAATGTCTTGAGTAGATCGTCCGAGAGCACTCGGCGTGGACTTGCGGACGACTGACTCGTGGTCGGCGCTTCCCTCGGGGTGGTTTCGGACACGGTTGAACCTTTCCTGGCGCGGCACGGCGCGGCGACAATTTCACCGGCGATGTTCGAGGTCGAGAGCGATCGAAATGACGCGTCAGGTGCTATCTGGCCAACCGTATGAGCACCGCGCGGAAGATCCGGATCGAGTTGCTAGCGACAACCCGAGGCGGTGATACGGCACAAGTCGACATGCGCGCGTGAGGTGAGCGGCGGTCGAATTGGCACGGACCGAAACTATCCGCGTGAAACCGCACGGTCAAGGCGGCGGATTTGGCTCACTGAGAGATTAATTCGCCCATTGCGGGCGTCGGGTCACGGGCTCGACACGCACACCGAGCGCAGCGCCACGGCCAGCGCGTCCCGATGCAGCTGATCCAGCGGAGCCGCCGCGGCGGCCGATGCCTGACCAAGTTGCGCGGTGCACCGGTCGCCACCGTGCCGCGCGGCGGTGGTGGCCCGCAGCTGCTGCATGATCTCCGGGGTGAGCCGGTCCAGTACGGGGCGCACCGTGGTGGTCAGGTCCGGCTTGGTTGCCGGGCGCAGCGTGGGGTGCGCGGTCCACTCCTGGTAGAGGCCGCGCTGGACGACCTTGTTGGCCTCGATCTGGTCCCGGAAGAACTGCGCGCTTTCGGTCGGACTGACGCCCATCCCCGGCGACTGCGCCGCGACCGCGTTGAGCACCTGCTGCTCGCGGGCCGGGTCGTCGATCGGCTGGGGCGTGCCGAATTTGGCGGCCGACACCAGGTCCGCCGTGTCGATCCGCTCGATCGCCAGCGCGACCAGCCCACCCAGTGGATCGGCGGCGGTGCCAGGTTGGCCGGAGGCGGCCGGCCCCGAACTCGGCGGTGCGGACGCCGGTGAAGCTGGCTGCTGTCCGCACGCTCCCAGCAGCAGCACCGCGCCGAGGGTCGCCGTGATGGCGAGCCGGGGCGTCCACGATATTTTCACCGCATTACCTCTTCGCTGGTCCGTCGTGTGTGGCTCGTCAAATATGTCTCAAAGGTGCATTGATGAAGCGTCGACGCCTCGTTAACAGGGTGCAGGCAAGGTAGGTTGGAAAGTCCAACCAACTTGGCCGGGTCGCTCCGGCCCCGCCCGCACCCGAGGAGAACAGCGATGACGACACAAGCCCCGATCCTGGTGACCGGCGCGGGGGGCGGCACCGGAGGGGTAGGCGGAAAGGTCGTGGCGTTGCTCCGCGAGCGCGATCTCCCGGTACGGGCCTTGCTGCGCCGGGAGGACGAGCGCGCGGAAGCGGTGCGAGCGCTCGGCGCCGAAGTGGTCATCGGCGACCTGACCCGCCCGGACGACGTGGCGCGCGCCCTGGACGGCGCCGGGCGGATGTTCTTCAGCATGACCGTGTCACCGGACCACCTGGAGGCGACCACCGTGGTGGCGACGGTGGCCCGCGAACTGGGCGGCCTCGAGACATTGGTGGCCATTTCGCAGATGACCGTCTCGCAGATGACCACAACCAGCACCGAGGAGTCGCACCAGCAGCGGCTGCACTTCCTTTCCGAGCAGGTACTGAACTGGTCGGGACTGCCGGTGGTGCATGTCCGACCCACGATCTTCATGGACAACCCGCTGCTCACCACCCTCGCCGCGCGGTCGATCGCGGCGGACGGGACGCTGCGGATGCCGTTCGGTGACGGTCGCACCTCACCGGTCGCGGCGAGCGACGTGGCACGCGTGGTCGCGACGATCCTGCTCGAGCCGGGCCGGCATGTCGGGCGGGTGTACGAACTGACCGGGCCGACCTGCCAGGACATGAAGGGCATCGCCGAGGAGTACTCCAGCGCGTTGGGCCGAGCCGTCTCCTACGTGAACATTCCGGCGGACCAGTGGTTGGAGCGGATCGTCCGACCCGTCGGACTGCCCCCGCACGTGGAGGAGCATCTCGTCACCATGGCACGGCTGCACCGGGCCAACCGGTACGACCGGGCCACCCGGACCGTCGAGGAGATCACCGGGGTGCCCGCCCAGTCGGTGGAGCAGTTCGTCACCCAACACGCGGCGCTGTTCAGCCCGGCGAGCTAGTCGCCCACGGCCCGGATCGCGCGGCAATGATCGGCATCAGGATGTCGTCCACGAACTCCACCAGGACCGAATCGGGGATCGGCGCGCCGTAGACCATGAACTGCTGGCGCAGCAGGGCCGGGCCGACGCCGGCGATCTGGTGGGTCAGCGCGGACGGCCGAACCTCGCCTCGGACGCAGCCTCGCCGCAGTACCTCCATCACCTGCGCCTCGGCCGGCTCGATGAACCGGGTCTGCACCATCTTGGTCAGTTCCGGGTCGCGTGCGGCCTCGGCGAGTAGCCCGCGCACCCCGTCCCCGTCGGCCGCGCCGACCCGCTGTGCCATCGCGCGCAGCAGGCCGAGCAGGTCATCGCGGACGTTGCCGGTGTCCGGCGAATCGAACGACTTCGGCCGGTTGTACTCCAAGGCGTCGCCGATCAGCTCGGCCCGGCTCGGCCAACGCCGGTACAGCGAGCCCTTGCTGGCCCGGGCACCGCAGGCCACCCGTTCCATGCTCAACTCCGCGTAGCCGTGCTCAGCAAGCTCGACCAGGGTGGCTTCGAAGATTGCCGCGACCAGCGCCTTGCCCCGCCGTCGGGGGGCCTTGCGGTGGTCAGAGGTGGTCGGGGCGCACGGGTCGGCGCGCGTCTCGTGCCGTTGGGCCGCCCCGCTCGTGCTCGCCGTCATGTCGGGCCTCCGTCCGGACCGCGCATCGACCTACGACATGAAGTGTACTCAAGTTATGAACTCCCCGTTCTCTAAGTGTCTAAGCATGCCCGATCGAGCGACCGGCGCGGTCGACTGCGCACTCCCGCGTCGCGGCACGAGGGCCGGGCAAACTGGTAGGGTTGACGCGTCAATCCCCCCTCGGCTCGGAAGAGTGCCCATACATGAGCGAGACGAACAACGGACCGTTCACGATCAACCGCCGACGGTTCGTCGGAGCCTCTGCCGCGGTCGGCGGCATGGTCGCCGCCGCACCACTGTTGGCCGGTTGCGCGGCCGACGAGCAGGCCGAAGGCACCGCCACGGTAAATCTCACCATCAACGGCGACAAGCGCTCGGTGGCGGTGGACAACCGCACCTCGCTGCTGGACCTGCTGCGCGAGCGGACCGAGCTGACCGGCACCAAGAAGGGCTGCAACCAGGGCGCGTGTGGCGCCTGCACGGTGTTGCTCGGCGGCCGGCGGGTCAACTCCTGCCTGACCTTGGCGGTGATGTGCGACGGCGCGGAGGTCACCACCATCGAGGGCCTCGCGGACGGGGACCGGCTGCACCCGCTGCAGCAGGCGTTCATCGACCACGACGCGTTCCAGTGCGGCTACTGCACGTCCGGCCAGATCCTGTCCGGGGTCGCCTGCATCACCGAGGGGCACACCGGCTCGTCCGCCGAGATCCGGGAGTGGATGAGCGGGAACATCTGCCGGTGCGGCGCCTACACGAACATCGTCACCGCGATCGCGCAGACCGCGGCGCAGGCCTGAGGCGCGGCCGATGTTCCCGTTCAGCTTCACCAGAGCAACAGACGAGCGCGCAGCCTTGTCCGCCGGGGCGGCGGGTGGCCGGTACATCGCCGGCGGCACCACGTTGGTCGACCTGATGCGGGAGACCGTGGAGCGCCCGGCGTCCGTGGTGGACATCAACGCCCTGCCGTACCGGGAGATCCAGTTCGGCCCGACCGGGCTGCGGGTGGGCGCGTTGGTCCGGATGACCGACCTGGCCGCGCACCCGCGGGTGCGGTCGGAGTTCCCGGTGATCTCCGAAGCGCTCGAGCTGAGCGCCTCGGCGCAGCTGCGCAACATGGCCTCCATCGGCGGCAACATCATGCAGCGGCCCAGGTGCCTGTACTTCCGGGACGTCAGCTCGGCGTGCAACCGCCGCCAACCCGGCTCGGGTTGCCCGGCCATCGGCGGGGAGAACCGTGGTCACGCGGTGCTCGGCACCAGCGACCAGTGTGTGGCCACCCACCCCTCCGACCTCTCGGTGGCCCTGGTCGCGCTGGACGCGGTGGTACTGCTGCGCTCCGCGCGGGGAGATCGGCGGGTCCCGATCGGATCGTTCTTCCGGCTGCCCGGCGCCACTCCCGACCAGGAGCACGACCTGCGGCCCGGCGAGCTCATCGTGGCCATCGAGGTGCCGCCCGGCGCGCATACCAGCCGCTCCGGTTACCTCAAGGTCCGCGACCGGCAGTCCTACGAGTTCGCGCTGACCTCGGCGGCGGTGGCCATGGACATCCAGGGCGGGCTGATCCGCGCGGCCCGGGTGGCCGTCGGCGGGGTCGGCACCGTGCCGTGGCGGCTGCCCGAGGTGGAGCGGGCACTGGTCGGCCGGCCGGCGTCCGAGCAGGTGTGGACGGACGCCGCGGCGCGCGCGGCGGATGGCGCGAAACCGCTGTCCGGCAACGCGTTCAAGGTCGAGCTGGTGAAGCGCACGGTCGCTCGCCAGCTGTCCACGGTCGGGGCGCGGGTATGACCGGGAACGCCGTCGGCCAGCCGATGTCCCGGGTGGACGGCCCGCTCAAGGTCACCGGGCGGGCCACCTACGCCGCCGAGCACCCGGTCCCCGACCTGGTCCACGCGGTGATCGTGAGCGGCACGGTCGGCCGGGGCAGGGTGGCCTCGGTCGACACCGCCCGCGCGCTGGCCGAGCCGGGTGTGCAGCGGGTACTGACCGACCTGAGCGGGGTCAACCTGGGGTACCCGGCGGACCAGGTCAACTTCTTCGGGCAGTCGCTGGCCATCGTCGTGGCCGCCACGCTGGAGCAGGCCCAACACGGCGCGTCGCTGGTCGAGGTGCGCTACGCGGCCCAGCCGGCGAGCAGCGACCTGGACGCCCCGGACGCGGTGCCCCACCCCTCCCCGGAGACCCCCGACTACCGCCGGGGCGACCCGGACGGCGCCCTGCGGGCCGCGCACACCGTCCTCGACCACACCTTCACCATCGCCCGTCACTACCACAACCCGATCGAGCTGCCCTCCACCATCGCGCGGTGGGACGGCGACCGGCTCACCCTCTGGGACAAGACCCAGTGGGTTCAGGGCAACGCCCGCAACGTGGCCACCGCGCTGGGTGTGCCACCGGAGAACATCCGGGTGATCTGCCCGTTCATCGGCGGGGCGTTCGGCAGCGCGGGCCGCACCTGGCCGCACGTCGTCCTGGCCGCGTTCGCCGCCCGGGAGATGCGGCGCACGGTCAAGCTGGTCCTCACCCGCCGACAGATGTACACGGGTATCGGCTACCGACCGGCCAGCCGGCAGCGCTTCAGGCTCGGCGCCACCTCGGACGGGCGGATCAGCGCGATCGTGCACGAGGGCAGTTCGGAGACCGCGCGGTACATGGACTACGACGACGCGGGCGTCGGGCCGTCGCAGTTCCTGTACCAGAGCCCGCACGTGCGCTCCAGCTACCAGCTCGTTCCGCTCGATGTGCATGCGCCGACCTTCATGCGCGGTCCGGGCACGGTGACCGGGGCGTTCGCGCTCGAGTCGACGATGGACGATCTGGCGCACCAGCTCGGCGTGGACCCGATCGAGCTGCG
>DATHIT010000839.1:0-3338 GCA_035489915.1 Pseudonocardia sp.
ACAACGCCGAGGCGATGACGATCCAGGTCACTCTGCCGCCGGGCAGCGAGGGCTCTCCGCCGCACCGCCACACCGGTCCCGCGTTCGGCTACGTGATAAAGGGCGAGATGATCTTCGAACTTGAAGGCGAACCACAGCGGGTCGTCAAGACCGGAGAGACATTCTGGGAACCGGGCGGCGACGTCATCCACTACCAGGACGGCAACAACCTCCCGGACGCCGAAAGCGCGTTCGTCGTCACGATGTTCGGTGTGGCCGGACAGCCGATGCTCATCCCGGTGAGCGCGGAAGAACTCGAAGAACGGCGGGACCGGCGGGCGCCCCGCACGCTCTAAGGTTTGGTTCGCCGTGGCGGTGGCGATTGACGCGATCTTCCCGCATTTTGCGGGTCGCGTAGGTGGGTCAACCGCTGGTGGACCAACCTCCGTCGGAAGCGATGACTTGGCCGGTGATCCAGTCAGCTTCGTCGCTGATCAGCCACGCGACGAGGCGGGCGGTGTCGGTGGGGGTGCTCCAGCGACCGCCTGGGTTCCGTGCGGCGACGGCGGCCTTGGTATCGGGGTTGGCGTAGCCGGTGTCGTTGGGGCCTGGGTCGACGCAGTTGACCGTGATGCCTCGGGGTATGAGGTGCGCGGCAAGGCTGGGAGTGAGCTGGTGCAGGGCCCCCTTCGTGGCGATGTAGGGCAGTTCGCCCGGCATGGCCGAGTGGTACTGACCGGATGTGAACAGCACGATGCGGCCACCGGGGCGGCCGTCGTGCTGGGCGGCGAAGGTCTGTACCAGCAGGAGTGTCGCGCGAGTGTTGACCGCGTAGCTCAGGTCGATCTCGTCGACGGTCAGGTCCTCCAGAGCTTGGGCGCTGCTGCGGGCGTGGTTGGCGACGACGACGTCCAGGTGCCCGAAGGCGCGGCGGGCGGCGCCCACTAGCAGGGTGGGAGTAGCGGGGTTGGCCAGGTCCGCGCTGACGTGCTCGACCCGCCCGCCCTGGCTGCGAAGCTCCTCGACCAGGGCCTCCGCGCCACCGGGGTCGGCACCCCAGGGCTGCTCCGCATCGTGCGGGGACCAGGAGTGCAGCAGCACCGCGGCGCCATCAGCGACGAGCCGCCGGGTCACGCCGGCACCGATGGCGATCCGCCGGCTGGCACCCGTGAGCAGGACGACCCGTCCGCGCAGGGGCGTGGATAACGTCATACCTTCGCCTCGTCGTTCCCTGTTTTGTGGTCAAGAGGCGTCGACGCCGACGGCGGCGGCTGCCGAGGTAAATCCGTCCCGCCTCAGCAGCAGTGCCAGTTCGCGGTTGACACGGTTGGGCCAGGTCAGGCCGGCGTAGATGAAGCCGGTGTAGCCCTGCACGAGGGTGGCACCTGCTTTGATTCGCTGGTAGGCGTCTTCACCGGTGGCGATTCCGCCGACTGACACGATCACATGTTCCGGGCCCAGCCGTGCCCGGAGCCGGCGCACGATGTCCAGCGCCGGGCGGTTGAGCGGGAGCCCAGAAATTCCACCCGCGCCAATCGCGGCCAGGGTGCCTGGTGGGCTTGCCAGCCCTTCGCGTGCTGTCGTGGTGTTGGTCGCGACAACTCCGTCGAGGCCCAGCCGCGACACGAGGTCGGCGACCGCATCGACATCCTCCGAGGCCAGGTCCACCGTGATCTTCACCAGTAGCGGAACGCGTCGAGCGGGAAGGAGCCTGTCCAGCTCGGCGCGCACCGCGTTGAGTAGTGGCTCCAGCAACGTGACCTGCTGCAGTTCACGCAGTCCTGGTGTATTGGGCGAGCTGACGTTCACGACGAGGTAGTCAGCGTATGGGCCGGTCAGCGCGGCGCTGAGGCGGTAGTCGGCCGCGGCGTCCCCGGCCGGGACGAGCTTGCTCTTGCCGATGTTCACTCCGACAACTGGACGATCTCGCCCGAGCGCCCGCAGCCGGGCAGCAACGTTCTGCGCGCCGGAGTTGTTGAAGCCCATCCGGTTCACCAGCGCACGGTCAGCCGGTAGCCGGAACAACCGCGGTTTCGGGTTACCCGGCTGGGCCAGACCTGTGACCGTTCCGACCTCCACGTGTCCAAACCCCAGCCGGCCGAGCGCGACCGTGCCCCGGGCGTCCTTGTCAAACCCCGCGGCCAGACCCAGTGGAGACGGGAAGGCCACGCCGAACGCGCGGGTTCGCAGGACCGGGTCGCGCGGCCCGAGTCGCGCCGCGATCCGCGGCCCCAGCAGCGGCGAGCCGACCACCAGGCGGATCAACCCGAAACCCAGCGTGTGCGCGAGCTCAGCCGGGACTCGGCTCAGCACGAGCCGAAACAGCAGGCGATACACGCCATCATCACCACCATCGTCCTGGCTCATCGATGCAGCGAACGGGTTAGCCGCTCAGGCCCGAGCTCGCTCATAGACGCTAATGTGGCGCCAGCTGTTGGCGGTGTATGGCTCACCGTTCCATCCTCCCCATCTCTTGCGCAGTCGAACGCCGGCGATGCGGGCCATGAGGTCGAACTCGCGGCGAACTCCAGCACGTCTCGCCCGTTGGCCAATCCGGCGAGAAACGCGACGGTCTGCTCCTCGTCTCCTCGTGTATTGACCGGGTCGTCGTAGCTCTTGGATACGTCATATCCGAAGCTCGTCCCGGGATCGAAGCCCTCCATTCGTCGTCCTTCCTCAGCCAGCGATCAACAGATGCCAGGCCACTCCTTGTCCGGGCGACTCCCCGAATTGATCCACCGGAACGCTAGTTGCGTGTAGAGGCCGCGGCGACCGAGTTATCCGCGAAGTCTTGATCTCGGACTCGACGCTGCGATTCCGTGAGCGCGAGGAAGTCGAGGGTGTTCATCGCGCGAGTTGGGTGACCTACTTGGCGGCGCGGGTGACCCGCCGAAAGATGCGGTCCAGCAAAGGTTGGGAGAACCTGGCCGGTGCGTGGTGGGCCAGGGTGAGTGCGGCGTTCCACGCGTTGACCTGCTCCATAGCTTTGCCGCGGCTCGCCGCGGTAATCGCGACTTCGGCGACCTCGGTGGCGGGTGCGACCAGGAATCGCGGTATCCGGGACAGGTCAACGCCTGCCAGCGCCGCCGCGTCGGTGTCAGTGGGGCCCGGTGACACCACCGTGACGCCTACTCCGGTGCCGCGTAGCTCGTATCGCAGGGTGGCGCTGAGGTTGAGCACGAACGCCTTGCTGGCGCAGTAGGTCGCGGCCCCGGGGCACGGGTAGTAGCCGAGTCCGGATGCCACGTTGAGAATGGTGCCCCCGCCGTGGCTGGTCATCGCTGTCGCTGCCGCGTGGCAGAGTCGCAGCACGCTGACACAGTTCAGTTCAGCCTCGTAGTTGCGTTGCTGCACGGTGT
>DATHIT010000840.1:0-2078 GCA_035489915.1 Pseudonocardia sp.
TCGGACGATCTGGCACTGGCCGAGCGAGCCCTGCGCGCCGGCGCGGACGGCTACCTGCCCAAGTCCGCCGACCCGGACGTGCTGCTCGCCCCGCTGCTCACCGTGGCCGCCGGGCTGCGGGTGATGCACGGCGCGCTGCTCGACGCGCTGCTGACCTCCGCCCGCAAGCCGCCGGACGAGCTGCTGGAGCGGCTGGACAGCCAGGACCGCACGCTCTGGACGCTGATCGCCCGGGGCCTGGAGACCGCCGACATCGCCACCCGGATGTTCGTCTCGGAGCGCACCGCGAAGCGGATGGTCGCCGCGCTGCTGCACAAGCTCGGGGTGCCCAACCGGATCGAGGCCGCCGGACTGGCCGGCCACTACGGACTGCTGGACGAGTCCGGCCTTTCCGAAGCCCGCTGACCCCGCGCCCGCAGGTCAGGACCTGTGAGTGGTATTGGTCGCTATAGCGACCAATACCACTCACGGGCTCTGAGCTGAGGTATCGCTCTGCCCAGCCGCCCTCCAGTGCTACCTTGTCCAAGAGGTAAGACGGTAATCCCACAGAATGGGACGGGATGGACGGCGCGGAGCAGTCGGAGGACGTCAACGAGGCCTGGCGGCGCAACCTGTTCGTCTGCCTCGCGGGCTCGTTCACCACCATCGTGGCGATGACGCTGCTGCTCCCCTACCTGCCGATCTACGTCCACGAGCTGGGGGTGACCGACCCGGCCGCCGTGGTGCAGTGGTCCGGGATCGCCTACGGCGCGACCTTCTTCACCGCGGCCCTCACCGCCCCGCTCTGGGGCGCGCTGGGCGACCGCTACGGGCGCAAGTCGATGCTCATCAGGGCCAGCCTCGGGATGGCCGTGGCGATGTCGCTGATCGGGCTGGCGCAGAACGTCTGGCAGCTGGTGGCGCTGCGGCTGCTGACCGGCCTGCTCGGCGGCTACGCGTCCGGGTCGACCGTGCTGGTCGCGGCGCAGACGCCGAAGGACCGCAGCGCCTGGGCACTGGGCATGTTGTCCGCCGGGATCATGGCTGGCAGTGTGGTCGGGCCGCTGCTCGGCGGCGTCGCGCCCGAGCTGATCGGGATCCGGCTGACCTTCCTGGTTGCCGGCGCGACCATCTTCTGCGCGTTCCTGGCCACCGCGTTCCTGCTCAAGGAGGATCGGCGGAAGACCCCGAGTTCCGCGTTGACCACCCCGCGGCGACCCCGGGTCAGCGCCTGGTCGAACGTCGGAGACAAGGGGCGGGTAGCCGCACTGCTGCTCACCGCGATGCTGTTGATGTTCGCCACCATGTCCATCGAGCCGATCATCACCGTGTACGTGAGCGCGCTGGCGCACGGATCCACCGCCATCGCGTCCACCGCCGGCGTGGTGATGGCGGCCGGCGCGCTGGGCACCATCCTGTCCGCTCCGCGCCTGGGCAAGCTGGCCGACCGCGTCGGGCACGCGCCGGTGATCTGTGTGTGTCTGCTCGCCTCGGCGGTGCTGCTCGCGCTGCAGGCCACCGCCGTGAACAACCTGGAGCTGGGCATCCTGCGGTTCGTCACCGGCCTGTGCCTTGGCGGGCTGCTACCGGCGATCACCGCCTCGATCCGGCACACCGTGGCCCCGGCCAGCGTCGGCCAGATCCTCGGCTACTCGATCAGCGCCCAGTACGTCGGCCAGGTGGCCGGGCCGGCGGTGGGTGGCCTGATCGGCGGCCACCTGGGCATGCCGGCGGTCTTCCTGTGCACCAGCTCGGTGCTGCTCATCGGCGCGGTGCTGGCCTGGCGCACCCGCGAACCGGCCGCCCGCGCGACCACCGCCCCAACCCACCCGTGAGTGGCAAGTGGTCCTATAGGACCACTTGCCACTCACGGGCTAGCGAATGGCCCCGGCGGCCCAGCTCGGTGCACCATTCGCCAGGTGAGCGTCTCGGACCGGCCACAGCTCGACTTCAATCACCTCGGCGACCCCCGCGAGCAGCTGATCATCGTGCTGGTCCGGACCGGGGTGGTGATCTCCTGGGCCGTGCTGATGGCCGCCGAGCCACAGCTGGCGCAACCGCACCGGCCGGCGGCCTGGGCGCTGCTCGCGGTGAGCGCG
>DATHIT010000841.1:0-4619 GCA_035489915.1 Pseudonocardia sp.
TTAGACCGGGTCGCGTCGCGCAGAGCCTGCCTGGCGTTGCCGAGCTGCACAGGCGACCGGTCTTCCGCGTGCGCAACCTGCCTACTGTGCAGTTCGGCAACACGCGGCCGCTCTCGGCGTGAACTCAACAGCGGCGGCGGCGCGACCTACTCTCGGGATAACCGTGGCCGCGGTGGTACTTGCCGGGCTTGCCGGATGCTCGGGTGCCGCCCACAGAGATCAGCTCGCCGTAACCCTGGCCGAGGATCACCGCCCGTGCGCGCACCGCCCGCCGCCCGGCACTTCGCATAGCCAGGGCACACTTCGCATACCGCAGGCACTGTGCGAAGTGAGCCTCGGGTATGCGAAGTCGGTAGGGCGGCGGGTGCCGGGGCGGCGGGCGGCCCACGCGGGTGGGCGCGGCGGCGGGCGGCCCACGCGGATGGGCGAGGCGCGGGTGGGCGCGGCGGGGCGCCGGCGAGGGTGGCCATGCCACCGCGGGCCACCGCTCAGGCGGGCGAGGGCAGGATGGCGGCGGCGACGGTGAGGAACCCGGCGAGCACCGGGGAGGGGTCGGCCGATCGCCAGGCGAGGGTGATCGGCGCCTGCAGGTCGGCGCCGGTGGCGGGTCGGAATACCACGCCGTCCAGCTGCAGTTTCTCCGCCGACGCCGGCAACAGCGCCACGCCCACGGCGGCGCCGACCAGCGCGACCACGGTGTAGGTGTCCGGGGCCTCCTGCACCACCCGGGGCCAGAAGCCCACCGAGGTGCACGCCCGCATCGCGATGTCCCGCAACGAGGAGCCCTGCCCCGCCGGGTAGCAGACGAACTTCTCCTCGGCGAGGTCGGCCAGCCGCACGGAGGGCCGGTTGGCGAGGCGGTGCCCCTCCGGCAGGACGGCCACCAGCGGCTCGTCGAGCAGCACCCGACTGGCCAGTGGCGGCGGGACCGGCGCGCGCAGGAAGCCGACGTCGATGGCGCCGTCGAGGAGCGCCCCGAGCTGCGCGCCGCTGAACACGGTGGGGTGCAGCTCGAGGCGGACCAGCGGGTAGCGCGCGCGGTACGCCCGGGTCATCCTCGGCAGCAGCCGCCAGGTGGTCACGCCGGTCAGCCCGATTCGGATCTCGCCGCGCTCGCCCACCTCGGTGAGCAGCACGGATTCCCTGGCCCGGTCGGCCTCGGCGAGCACCCGCCGGGCGTGCTCGAGGAAGACGGCACCGGCGTTGGTCAGGCGGACCCGCCGGGTGGTGCGCTCCAGCAGCGGCACGCCGAGATCGCTCTCCAGATGCTTGATCTGTTGGCTCAGCGGGGGTTGGGCCATGTGCAGCCGTGCGGCGGCCCGGCCGAAGTGCAGCTCCTCAGCCACCGCGGCGAACGCGCGGAGTTGGCGGAGTTCCACGGTGCCCCCCCGAATGGGTTGGTATTGAGACGAGTTCGGTCTTACCGAGCTCCCCATTTTGTATTGGACCAGATCATTAGGCGCTCCATAGTGTTACGGGCCACAACGGTCCTCCTCGGGGATGAGGTGGCGGTGGATCGCTCGAGCGCGGCTCCTGAGCGCGGCGCGGCCGAGCGTGGCCTGGAGCGGGGGCTGGCCGAGCACAGGCCGGCGGGGCGCTGGCCGCGCGGACAGCTGCACCGAATCGGGCCTCTCGTGGTACTCGGGGTTGGGGTGTCCGCGCTGGTCGGCGCCGCCGGACTGTCCCTGGGTGAGCTGACCGCGCCGGGCGCCGGCCTCTGGCCGTTCATCGTCGCGCTGCTGCTCACCGGGACCGGAGCGGTGCTGGTGGTGGCCGACGACCCGGCCGATTACCAGCCGTGGACGCGGGGCACCGCTCGGATCGCCGGTGGCCTGGTCGGGCTCGGGGTGTTCGTCGCGGCGTTCGGGGCTGTCGGCTTCCTGCTTCCTTCGTTCCTGATGCTCCTGCTCTGGCTGCGGGTCTTCGGCGGCGAGCGGTGGCCCTGGGCGGTCGGGCTGGCCCTGGCCGGTTCGGTCGGCATGTACCTGCTCTTCGTCACCGCGCTCGGTGTGCCGTTCCCGGAAGACGTCCTGCTGATCTTCTCACGGGGCTGATGTGGATCTGCTGGACGGGATCTCCCAGGGCTTCGCCGTCGCGCTCGACCCGATCAACATCTTGTACGTGTTCCTCGGTGTGCTGATCGGCACGGTGATCGGGGTGCTACCCGGCCTCGGCCCCACCGCGACCATCGCCCTGCTGCTACCGCTCACCTACGAGATCGAACCCAGCTCAGCGGTGATCTTGCTGGCCGGCATCTACTACGGGTCGATGTACGGCGGAACGATCACCTCGGTACTGCTGCGGCTGCCCGGGGAGGCGGCCTCGGTGGTGACCACCTTCGACGGCTACCAGATGGCCAAGCAGGGCCGAGCCGGCCCGGCCCTGGGAATCGCCGCGATCGGCTCGTTCGTCGGCGGCATCCTGTCGGTGATCGGGCTGATCCTGCTGGCCCCGCCGCTGGCCAAGCTGGCCGTCTCGTTCGGGCCGCCCGAGTACGTCGCGCTCGCCGGGCTGGGCATCCTGCTGGTGACTTACCTGGGCACCGGCTCGGTGGTGAAGAGCCTGAGCATGGCGGCGCTGGGCCTGCTGCTCGCCACGGTGGGGCAGGACCCGATCGCCGGCACCACCCGATTCACCTTCGGCCAGGTGGCACTGTTCGACGGGCTGGACTTCGTGGCCGTCGCGATGGGGCTGTTCGGGGTCGGCGAGATCCTCTACAACCTGGAGAATTCCGAGAAGGTCCGGGCGATCAAGGGGAAGATCGCCAATATCTGGCCGAGCACCAAGGACCTGCGGGACTCCTCCGGCGCGATCGCCCGGGGCAGCGTGCTGGGCTTCCTGATCGGGGTGCTCCCCGGGGGCGGCGGAGTGGTCTCCTCGCTGGCCTCCTATGCGCTGGAGAAGCGCCGAGCCAAGGACCCGAGCCGGTTCGGCAAGGGTGCCATCGAAGGTGTGGCCGGGCCGGAGACGGCCAACAACGCCTCGTCCACCTCGGCGTTCGTCCCGCTGCTGACCCTGGGCATCCCGGCCAACGTGGTCATGGCACTGATCTTCGGGGCGCTGCTCATCCAGGGCATCACCCCCGGCCCGAGGTTGATCCAGGAACATCCGGACGTGTTCTGGGGCGTGATCGCCTCGATGCTCATCGGCAACCTCATGCTGCTGGCGCTGAACATCCCGCTGGTCGGAGTGTTCGTCCAAATTCTGCGGGTCCGGGCCGGAATCCTTGCCGCGTTCGCCCTGCTGATCACCATGGCCGGGGTGTTCTCCATCAACAACGACATCACCGACATGTGGGTCGTGCTCGGCTTCGGCGCGCTGGGCTGGCTGATGAAGAAGACCGGGTTCGAACCGGGCCCGCTGGTGCTGGCCTTTGTGCTCGGTCCGATCCTGGAACGGGCGTTCCGGCAGTCGATGCTGCTCTCCGGCGGTGACCTGGGCATCTTCGTCTCCCGGCCACTCTCCGGCGGGATCGTGGCGGCCATGGCACTGATCATCGTGTTCAGCACGGTGGCCTCCCGGCGCCGGCGTCGAATGCTCGGCCGGGTAGCCACCGCCGACACCGGCGACGGGGACGAGCCCGCCCCTGATCCGGCCGCCCGCGCCGCATCCCGCGGCTCGACCTCGGGAGAATCGTGAACCGACTGCGCCTGTTGGCCGCCGCCCTGATCCTCGGCCTGCTGGTCGTCTCGTGTGGGCAGCGCTCCAGCTCGGATCCGGGCGCCTATCCCCAGGACCAGATCCGGCTGATCGTGCCCTACGTGGCCGGGGGGCCGACGGACATCGCGGCGCGCTCGCTCGGCCGGTTCATGCAACAGCGGCTCGGGCAGACCGTGGTGGTGGAGAACGAGCCAGGGGCGTCCGGCTCCACCGCCTACAAGCACCTGATATCCGCCAAGCCGGACGGCTACACGCTGTCCATGTCCGCGCTGCCGACCGCGGTGCTGAACTATCTGATCAACGACGTCGGCTATACCCGGGCCAGCTTCGCGCCGGTCGGCGTGATCACCCAGGTGCCCTCGGCGCTGGTCGTCCCGGCTTCCTCGCCCTACCCCAACCTGGCGGCGCTGTTCGCCGACGCGCGCGCCAACCCAGGCAAGGTCACCGTGGCCACCCCGGGCTCCACCAACACGCACGCCTCGGAGACCCGCCGGGCCACCAAGCTCTACGGCGTCCCCCTGACCGTGCTGCCGTTCAACGGCAACCCCGAGGTGCTCACCGCGCTGCTCGGCGGCAACACCGTCGCCGGGTTCGTGAACGTCTCGCAGGACATGCTGCCGGCCATCGAGTCCGGCGACCTGCGGGTGCTCGCGGTGGGCACCGCGGCACGGCTGCCCTACCTGGACGCCCCGACGTTTGTCGAGCAGGGCTTTCCGGAACTCACCCAGAGCACCACCACGTTCGGGGTGATCGCGCCGGCCGGCACCCCGGACCCGGTGATCAAGAAATTGGAGGAGGTCATGCGCGCCGCGTCGGCCGACCCGGAGGTGGTGCGCGCGCTCGACGCGCGGTACGTGCCCAAGCAGTTCGTCGGCAGCACCGAGCTCGCCGGGCTGTTCGAGCGGACCGAGCAGACCTTCCGGGGTATCGCCGGTGGCTGACCGGGCGGCTCGCCGCCA
>DATHIT010000842.1:0-8657 GCA_035489915.1 Pseudonocardia sp.
CTGCGCGGGCGGGTCACCCTGGCCGAGCGACTGGGGCGGTTGGTGGAGCTCAGCGTCGACGTAGCGGGGGAGGCGGTCATCGCGGTCACCGACGATCAGCGGGTCCGGGAGGGTGACCCGGTCAGCCTGGCGGTGCCCTGGGAGCAGGTACACATCTTCGGCGGCGGAACTGATGCGCCTCGGTTGGGTGCGGGGGTGCCACTGCCCCAGGGGACGGCAGCCGGCGAAGCCGGCGGGGTGGGAAAGGCACAGGGGACGGCAGCCGGCGAAGCCGGCGGGGTGGGAAAGGCGCCGGTGGTGGACGCCTCGGCGGCCAGCGGAGGTGACCGGTGACCGCGGTCGCTTCGGTCGGCACCGCCGCCCCGGTCGCCCAGCGGCTGCGGCTCGAGGCGCTGCGCAAGACCTACCGGAGCCGGGGCCGGGAACCGTTCGAGGCGGTCAAGGGGATCGACCTGGACATCGAGCCGGGGGAGTTGGTCGCCCTGCTCGGGCCGTCCGGCTGCGGCAAGACCACCACGCTGCGGATGATCGCCGGCCTGGAGACGGTCACCGAGGGGCGCATCCTGATCGGCGACCGCTCGGTCGGTGAGCTGCCGGCCGGTCATCGGCAGGTGGGCGTGGGGTTCGAGAGCTACGCGCTGTACCCGCCGCTGTCGGTGCGGGAGAACCTGGCCTACGGGTTGCGCGCGCGGCGGGTGCGCGGAGCGGACGTGCGGAGCCGGGTGGATCGCATCGCCGAGCGGCTGGAGATGACCGAGCTGCTGGAGCTGCGGCCGGCCAACCTGTCCAGTGGGCAGAAGCAGCGGGTCGCGCTGGCCCGCGCGCTCGTGCGAAACCCACCGGTGCTGCTGCTGGACGAGCCGCTGTCGCACCTGGACGCCGGCCAGCGGCAGCGGGTCCGCCGCGAGCTCAAGGTGCTGCAGCGGGAGTTCGGCTACACCACGATCATCGTCACCCACGACCAGCTGGAGGCACTCAGCCTGGCCGACCGGATCGCGGTGATGGACGCCGGGGTGATCCAACAGTTCGGCACTCCGGACGAGATCTTCGACGACCCGGCCAACCAGTTCGTCGCCGACTTCGTGGGTGAGCCGCCGATCAACCTGCTGTCCGGGGAGACCGCCGCCGATGGTTCGGTGCGGCTGGGCGAAGCCGGGGTGCTGTCGACGTCCGCGAGCGGGGTGGCGCCGGGGCAGCGGGTGGTGGTCGGGCTGCGGCCACAGGACTGCCGGGCCGAGGCCCGGGCGCCGGGGGCTGGGGGGACCGCCGGGTCGGGGTTGACCGCCGGGTCGGGGTTGACCCCGGGGGCGGGGCTGGCCGCCACCGTGCTGGTCTACGAGAACCTGCTGGAGTACGGGCTGGCCACGGTGGAGCTGGCCGGGGTGCCCGGGCGGGTGGTGGTCCAGGTGGCCGCCGGGCAGACCCTGGCCGCCGGAGACACCGTGTCGATCACCGCGCCGGCCCGACGGGTGTACCTGTTCGATGATCAAACCGGCGGGCGGCTGCGGTGAACCGGATCTGGCGGGCGGCTGAGGTGAGCGGGCGACCTGCTGTGCGAGTGGTGTGCGCGGGCGACGAGTTCATTTCCGCGCGGCTGCTGGGCGATGCGGTGGTGGCCGAGCTGGACCGGGTTGGCCTCGCCGCCGAACCGTTGCCGATCGATTCCCGCTGGCCCAGCGAGCCGTTCGAGGAGATCGACGGGGTGCGCGAGGCGGCCGGGGACCCCGGTCGGCTGGCTGAGCTGGTGGCCGGGGCGGACGCGCTGGTCACCCACCTGGCGCCGGTCACCAAGAAGGTGATCGCCGCTGGGCGGGGGAGCCTGCGGGTGGTCGGGGTGACCAGGGGTGGCCCGGTGAACGTGGACCTCCCGGCGGCCACCGACGCGGGCGTCCCGGTGGTGTACCTGCCCGGGCGGAACCTGGGCGCGGTCGCGGAGTTCACCGTCGGCACGATGATCTGCGCGATGCGTGGGCTGCCGCCGGCGGCCGCCGACCTGGCCTGCGGTCGCTGGGACGGCACCGGGTTCCGCTACCAGCGGGTCGGGCTGGAGCTGCGGGCCGCCACCGTCGGGCTGATCGGGCTGGGCGCGGTCGGGCTGCGGGTGGCCGAGCTACTGGCTGCCTTCGGCGCCCAGGTGCTGGCGCACGACCCATTCGCCGATCCGGCGGAGGCGGCGCGGGTGGGAGCGCGGCTGGTGGAACTGCCCGAGTTGCTGGCCGCCAGTGACGTGGTGAGCCTGCACGCCCGGCTCACCGAGCAGACCCGGCGGATCATCGACGGTGCCGCGCTGGCCGCGATGCGCCCCGGCGCGCTACTGGTGAACACCGCGCGGGGCGAGCTGGTGGACTCCGCCGCGCTGGACGCCGCGCTGTCCGAGGGCCGGCTGCGCGGAGCCGTGCTGGACGTGTTCGACCCGGAACCTCCCGGCCCCGACGACCCGCTGCCCCGCCGCCCCGAGGTGTTCGCCACCCCGCACCTGGCCGGCGCGTCCCGCCAGGTGGCGGAGGAGTCCGCTGCCCGGATCGCCCGCGAAGTGGCCACCGTCCTCACCGGCGGCACCCCCACCCACCAAGCCAACCCCACCCCGCTGCCCAACACCGGCTAGCCGCCAACCCCTCCAGCCCGGCTGGCCGCGCATTCCGCAACCCGGTGGCCGACCCGGCTGACCACCCCGGCTGGCCGACGTCGGCCAGTCAACCGCCGCCCGCACAACTCGGGTTGCCGCCCGCATAGGGCAGCCCGTCTTGTGCCGCGTGTCCTTCATGGTCAACACAACGTGGTTCGGCTTTTTCCTTGATCGAAAACGAATGACGTTGTGTTGACCATCTGAAAAGTGAGCTGGTGGTCTCGCGCGCACAGCCCGGCTGGCGCCGGCACAGCCCGGCTCCGCCGACACAGCGGCCCGGGCGGCTGTGTCGAGCCGGTGGATCTGCGCGAAGCGGGTGACCTGGTGTCTTGACGGCGGGGAGGTGGCGGGGGATGCTTAGCGGAAATCGATTTCCCGTGCGGGCTGCCCGGCGGATCCGCTGCGTCCAGCAAGAGCGTTCTCCGGAGAGGGCAGTCATGACTGACCAGACCGACGTCGCGGCGCCCGCCGGGATTGAGCGCAACGGCACGAACCCGGTTCCCGAGGCAGAGCGTAGGGGGCTGCCGCGCGACCTGTTCGCGGTCTGGTTCTCCTGGAACGTGTCGATCATGGGGATCAGCTACGGGATTTACGTCTTCGGGCTCGGGCTGAGCGTCACCCAGGCGATCGTGGCCGGCGTGCTCGGCTACGCGGTGTCCTCGATCCTGGTCGGGGTGATCGCGGTGGGTGGGCCGCGCACCGGGCTACCCACGCTGACGCAGACTCGGTTCGCCTTCGGCTTCCACGGCAACAAGCTGCCCACCGTGTTCGCGTACCTGTCCAACGTGGGTTGGAAGATCACCATCATCACGCTGGCCTCGTCCACCGGCGCCGGCTTGTTCGCCCGGCTGTGGCCGGCCCAGTTTGCCCGCTCGGACGGCCACTCCAGCACCGCGGCGGTGCTGCTGTGGTTCGTCGCCGTGCTCGCGGTGGTCCTGGTGGTGGCGGTGTTCGGCCACCAGCTGATCTTGCGGGTGGAGCGGTGGATCGCCTACCTGACAGCGGTGATGACCGTGGTGTTCATCGGGCTGATCGTGCCGCACGTGCGGTGGGGCGAGCTGGGCAGCGCGGCGCACGGTTCCTGGTGGGCGTTCGGCGGCGGCGTGATCATGGCGATGACCATCTCGGGCATCAGCTTCCTCAACTACGGCGGCGACTTCGCCCGCTACCTGCCCCGGTTCACCCCGGCGCGGGCCGTGATCGGCTGGACCGCCGGTGGCATCTCCCTGCCGCTCGCGGTGCTGCTGGTGCTCGGCGTGCTGCTGGTCGCCGGCGACGCTCAGCTGGGCAATGCGGCCGCCGCCGACCCGATCGGCGCGCTCACCGCGCTGCTGCCGTTGTGGTTCTTCATCCCGTTCTCGGTGGTCATCGTGATCTCGCTGGTGGCCGCCGCGATCCTCGGCGTGTACTCGTCCGGGCTGGCGCTGCTCGCGATGGGGGTACCGACCTCCAGGGCGGGCACCACCGCGATCAACACGGTGATCATCTCTGCCGGCGCGTTCTACCTGCTGTTCGTCTCTGACTCGTTCCTGGCCACCTTCCAGGCGTTCCTGGCCCTGGTCGCGGTGCCGATGGGCACTATGGGCGGCATCCAGCTGCTGGACTTCATCCGCCAGCGCCGGCTGCGCTGGGACGTGACCATGGCGGAGCCGCCGGCGCGCGGCGGCCGGCGGGTGCGGTGGACCGCGTTGGGGTCGCTGGTGGTGGCCACGGTGATCGGGCTGGGCACGGTCACCTCGGGCGACCCGAACATCGCCAAGGTGGTCGGCTTCCTGCTCAGCGAGGACGCCGCCAAGGGTGTGGTCGGGCAGAGCAACGTGGGTGTCGTGTTGGCGCTGCTGGTCGGTGCGGGGGTGTACGCGCTGCTCACCTTCGGCTTCAAGATTGACGACGGGCGGTCGGCCCGGCCGGCGTCCTCGGCGCGCGGCCGCGCCGCGGTGTCCACCCGCCGGTGACCCCGGCGGATCTCGGTCCGCCTCCGGACGTCTGGCATGCCCCGGCCAGCTACTGGTTCTGGCACCGGGTGCCCACCGGCGAGGAGATCCGCGAGCAGGTCGCGCAGTTGGCCGACGCCGGGTTCGGCTCCTTCCAGATCCAGGCCCGCCTGGCGTTTCCCATCGAGCAGTACCTCGGCCCGGAGTATCTGGCCGCCTATCGCGCGGCGGCCGACGAGGCGGCCCGGCGCGGCATGGCGATGGGCATCTACGACGAGTACAACTGGCTCTCCGGGCACGCCGGCGGGCGGACCGTGGCCGGCCGGGACGAGCTGCGCGAACGGCACCTGTTCTGGTCCACCGCGTCAGCCGACGCCGACGCCGACGCCGAGATCGTCTGCACGGTGGACGAGATCCGCCCGACGGACGTGGAGTACCTGCTCGACGCCGGACTGAACTGGGTGTTCGACGGCGGCCAGCCACGCTGGGCGGACTGGGAGATCGTCGCGGCGCTGGCTCACCCGGCGGGCGAGATCACCGACGAGCTCGACGTGGTGGACGTGACCGACCGGGCCCGGTTCCTGGACAGCTCGCCGAGGGGATGCCGAGTAGGCGTGCCACGGGACGCGCTGCCGCCGAACGCCTCCGCGCCGAACGGCTCCGCGCCGAACGACTCCGCGCTGACCGTCTTCGTTGCGGCCCGCTGCGCGACCAGCAAGATGATCAATTATCTGTTGCCGGAGGCGGCCGAGCGCTTCCTGGAGGTCGGCTACCAGCCGTACCGGGAGGCGCTCGGGGCGCATTTCGGCGGCACGGTCCGGTACGCGTTCTTCGACCAGCCGCACGGGTGCTTCTTCCGCTGGCGCCAGCACCGGGGCCACCTGGGCAGCTCGCTGATGTGGGCGCCGGAGCTGGCTGACCGGTACACCCGGGAGCGTGCCGCGCCGTTCCGCCGATCGCTGCTGGCCATGGTGGTCGACATCGGCCCGGCCACCCCGGCGCGGCGCTGCGACTTCTTCGAAACGTACTCGGCGCTGGGCATCGAGAGCTTCTTCGGCACGCTGTCGCGCTGGTGCCGGCGGCACGGCATCGCGCTGTCCGGGCACGAGGTGCTCGGGCACGTGTCGTCATGGGACTTCACCGGCACGATCATCACCGACGACCCGCGCACCAACTTCGGCACCGACTACTTCGGGCTGGACCGCTGGCGTGACCTCACCGCGGTGGATGCCCGCAACTCCGAGCCGCAGCTGAGCGCGAAACTGGGTGACTCGGTGGCTCGGTCACACGGCCGGAGCGGCTGCCTGGTGGAGCAGTACTACGGACGCACCGTCGCCGGCGCGCACTTCGCCGCCGGCCGCTGGGAGCTGACCCTCGGCGAGCTGCGCGCCCAGGCCATCCGCCACCATCTGCTCGGCGCGCGGCAGCTGCTGATGCACGCGTTCTGGCAGACCGACGGCTGGCCCGATCCGCCAGGCCGGGAGCGGATGCTGGCCAACCCCCGGTTCGACTTCGCCCCCGGCGTGAACTTCGAGCCGTGGTTCGGCTATCACCGGGCGTTCGCCGAGGAGTCCGGCCGGCTCTCGGCGTTCCTCGACGGCGCCGACCCGGACCGCGCGCTGGCCGTGCTCTACCCGCTGCGCACCAGCTGGGCCGGCGGACCAGGCCACCCCTACGGGGCGCACACGGCGCGGTGGACCGAGTACCTGGCGCGGGCCGGGTACGGCTACCACCTGGTGGACGAGCGGGACCTGCGGACCGCCACGGTGCGCGACGGGAAGCTGATCTTCGGCGAGCACGGCTACCGCGCCGTGGTACTGCCCGGTGTCGAGGTGGTCGCGGACGTGCGGACCCTGGCGGTACTGGAACGGTTCGCCTCGACCGGCGGGACGGTGTTGGCGTCCGGGCCGCTGCCGGCGGCCAGCCAGCTGCGTGGCGCCGACCCGGAGCTGGCCGCCCGGGCCACCGCGCTGTTCGCCAAGCCGGACGAGTGCCGCCACTGGCCGGACCTGCCCACTCCGGCCGACCTTGACCCGGTGCTGCGCCCGCTGCGTCGAGGACAGCCGGTGGTCCGCGGCGGGCAGCCGGGTACGACGGTGTGGAGTCGGGCCGGCCGGGCCGCAGATGGGAGCACCCGGCTCACGCTGTTCCACGACGAGCACGCCGACGATGACGCCACGCTCAGCGTCATCCCGGCGTCGGTGCCCACCACGGTGCGGCGGTTCCACCCGGCGTCCGGCCAGCTGACTGATCTGGGGGCCGCGGCGGGGGAGCTGCGCGTGCGGTGCGCGCCCGGGGAACTGGTCTGCCTGGTGCTCTCCGAGGGCGAGCGGGCGGTGCCGGGGGAGACCGTGCTGCACGCCGGTTGGACCCTGGACACCGGCGACGGGCCGCCCCGGCCGGTCCGGGTGGACGCCGGCTGGGAGGTCCAGGGCTGGCCTCGGTTCTCCGGAGTCGGGGAGTACCGGCTGCGCTTCGCCCTGCCGCCGGCCGACCTGGCCTGGCCGGACTGGGAACTGGTTCTCCAGGGCGTGCACACCGCCGCCGAACTGGAACTCAACGGCACCCCGATCGGCCGGTTCGGTTGGCCTCCCATCACCTGCCCGGTACCGGGTGGCCTGTTGCAGGCCGAGGACAATGTGCTGCGGGTGAGGGTCGCCTCCACGGCGGCGAACCGGTACTACGCGGGCACCGGTCAACAGGCCGGTAATCTGGACCCGAGCGGCCTCACCTCGGCTCCGCTGCTGCGTCCCCGGCTACTTGTACGTTATCTGCCTGACTCGCGCGGCTAATCCGCTATTGGCTCCGTCACCGGGATCCGTCCCCGCGCGAATGGCCACTGGGAAAACGACGGCAATGCGTGGAATCCGGTCCTCCAGCGGCCTGACGGCGGTCACTGTCCGACCGGTGCCTCCGCCGCACGGGCGACCTTGACCGGGTGAGTAGGAAGCGTTTTCCGGGGTGCCTGTCGCCAATTGGTGACACTTTCACCCTTTGGTGTTCGCTAAGAGGTATCAACCTTCGCTGTTCCTCTAAAGTGCGCGCTATGCATCTCCGTACTTATCGCATCACGCACGCGACGCTCCTCGCGTCGATTGTGCTGGGCGTTCTGTCCGTGGGCGCGTGCGGTTCCACACCCACGCCGACCACCAGCACCGTCGCCCCCGGGGGCTCCTCGACCGCGAGCGCGGGGGCCGCCGCGCCCAACGTCGCCGCGCCCCCCGCCGGGGCGCAAGCCAGTGCCGCCCCCAGCGCGGCCGGGACTGATGGCGCCGCCACCGGTGGGGCGAGTGGCACGGCTGGTACGGACGGGTCGGCGGCCAGCGGCGGCACCTCGGACAGTTCGCCGAGCGGAGTCAACGCCGGCTCGGGCGGCCAGGCCGCCACCAACGGCGCCTCGGACGATCTGGATCTGCCTCTTGCCCTCGGTGGGCTGGCGGTGGCCGCCGGGGCAGGCGGGCTGCTGGTGCGGTGGCGCAGTTTCGGATGATCGAGGCGCGGTGGGCGCTGCTGTGGGTGATCTTGGTGCTCGGCCTCGGCATCGGGGGGCTGAGCACCGCAAAGCTGATCCACGGCTCGGGGCTGCCTGACGTCGGCCCGGTGCCCGCCGCCCACCCCGAGTGGCTCGGCGCCGCCCCGGCACCGGCGGCGCCGGCCACTCCGGCCGAGCCGATCTGGTTGAGTCTGCCTGGTCAGGGCGTCGAGGCGCCGGTGGTCTCGGTCGGGTTGGAGGCGAACGGGGAGCTGGCCGTGCCCGAGGACCCCAGGGTGTTGGGGTGGTGGCGGGGCGGCGCGTACCCGAGCGCGGGACGTGGGACCGTGGTCATCGACGGGCACGTCGACGCCAGGGGCATCGGCGCCGGGGCGCTGTTCCGGCTGGCCGATCTCAAACCCGGCGCGACCGTGTCGGTGACCACCACCGAGGGCTCGCGGAGCTACCTGGTGGACGCGGTGCACAGCTACCAGAAGACGGCACTGCCCAGGGAGATTTTCGATACCACCGGGGTGCCTCGGTTGGTGTTGATCACCTGCGGCGGCGAGTTCGACTTCGAGACCCATCAGTACGCGGACAACGTGGTCGCCTACGCCGTGCCGAT
>DATHIT010000843.1:0-18884 GCA_035489915.1 Pseudonocardia sp.
GCTCCGATGACCGACGCATGCCCGTCGTACGGTGAGAGATAAGGCGGTGGTGGGAATGAGCGGGGTTCCGGAAAGTGCGTGGCCGGTGAAGGTCGGGGTACAGCTTCCCGGGCCGCCGGAGGACCTCGGTGGGTGGCTCGCCGACGCCGCGGCCTTCGACGCCGCCGGTGCCGATGCCCTGTGGGTCGAATTCCCTTCGGATGCGCGCCTCGATCCGCTCGCGGTGACCGCGGCGCTTACCACCCTGACGTTCCGGTCGCTGCTGGTCGCGCCCCTGCCGGAGTCCCCGACCGGCCAGCAGGCCCAGGGCCGCACCCTCGCCACGATCGCGCGGCTGAGCCAGGGCCGCCTCGCGCTCCATTGCGCCCGCGCGCAACTCGCCGAGGCCAGCCGGACCGACGAGGACTGGCCCGGTCTGGAGATCTTCTGCCGGTTGGACGACGGCGGTTTCGAGCGCACGAGGGTGGGCGCGGAGCCGGAGCGCTGGGCGCGGACCCCGTCACCGGACGGTCGGGTGGCCTGGCGGGAGGCGATCGGCGGCGCCGCGGAGCGCGGGGTTGGTGGGCTGCTGGTCCCTGCCGAGCCACGGCTGCTGGACATCCTGCGTAACCCGGACTCGGGGGATGATCGACGCGATCTCCAGCTCGCCCAGGGGTAGCGCGTCAAAAGACATTGACGCCTTCGGCCACGGTTGGAACAATCTTTGGGTTTCCGCTCTGGCCGCCGACTCGGGGGTAATCGCCGGCCACCTGGCGAGGAGGCCAGCCGTGGATGTCACCCGACGTCAGTTCCTCGGTGCGGCGGTCACCGGCGCGTTCGGCGGATCGACCCTCGGCTTTGACGTCGCCAAGGCGACGAGCGTCAAGCGGCGGTTGCGCCTCGAGGGAGCCTCGATCTCCCACTCGGTATGTCCCTACTGCGCGGTGGGCTGCGCGCTGGTGGCCTACACCAGGAAGGCCGAGGGCGGCAAGGTCGAGCTGCTGCAGATCGAGGGTGACCCGGACAGCCCGGTCAATGAGGGCCGGCTGTGCCCGAAGGGCGCGACCGCGCTGCAGCTGGCCGTGTCCCGCCGTCGGGTGGCGAGCCCGATGCACCGGGCGGCGGGGGCGACCGAGTGGCGGCCGGTCTCCTGGGACTTTGCCCTGGACCGGCTGGCCCAGAACATCAAGGCCGCCCGGGACCGCACCTTCGTCACCACCGACGCCAACGGGAACGTGGTGAACCGGTGCGAGGGCATCGCCTTCGCCGGCGGGGCAGCGTTCAGCTCCGAGGAGGGCTACCTCGCCACCAAGCTGATGCGCGGCCTCGGCCTGGTCCATCTGGAGCAACAGGCGCGTGTTTGACACGGTCCCACGGTGGTCAGTTTGGCCGCCACGTTTGGCCGGGGGGCCATGACCAACCATTGGCGTGACATCAGGCATGCCGATGTGATCATGATCAATGGCGCGAACCCCGCCGAGGCCCACCCGGTTGGTTTCCAATGGTTCATGCGGGCGAAGCTGGACCGCGGCGCGAAGATCATCCACGCCGACCCCCGGTTCACCCGCACCTCGGCGGTGGCCGACACGCATCTGCGGATCCGGGTTGGCACCGACGTCGCCTACTTCGGCGGGCTGATCAACTACGTCCTGACGAACCAGCTCTACCACGACGAGTACGTGCGCTACGCAACCAACGCAAGTTTGGTGGTGAAGGAGGGGTACGCGTTCTCCGACGGGCTGTTCAGCGGGTACGACCCGGCCAAGCGCGGCTACGACACCACAGCATGGGCATACGAGACCGGGCCGGACGGGTTCGCCGTGCAGGACCTGGCGCATCCCCGCTCGGTGCTCAACCTGATGCGACAGCACTACAGCCGCTACACCCCGGAGATGGTTGAGCGGATCACCGGTATCCCGAGGGACCAGTTCCTCGAGGTGGCCAGGATCGTCGGCGAGACCGGGCGGCCGGACAAGGTGATGACGCTCGTGTACGCGGTCGGCCTCACCCACCACACCACCGGCGTTCAGCTGATCCGCTCGGGGGCGCTGCTGCAGCTGCTGCTGGGCAACATCGGCCGGCCCGGGGGCGGGATGAACGCCGAGCGTGGCCACGCCAATATCCAGGGCAACACCGACCACGCGATCTCCTGGGAGATCCTGCCCGGTTACCTGCGGATTCCGGCACCGGGGCAACGCAACCTGGACGACTACGTGGCGCAGAGCGCCACCACCAAGCTACGACCCAACTCGATGAACTTCTTCGGCACGAACTACCGCAAGTTCATGGTGAGTCTGCTGAAGACCTGGTACCCGGACACGGCCACGAGTGACAACCAGTTCGCCTTCGACCACATCCCCAAGCCGGCCGGCAACTCCTCCTGGATCTCGATCTTCGATCGGGCGCTGCAGGGCAGGATGGAGGGGCTGATGCTGTCCGGGATGACGGCCACCAGCATCGGGCCCGACTCCAACCAGGTGCTGCAAGCGCTGGCGAAACTCAAGTGGCTCTGTGTGATGGACGCCTTCCCCACCACCAGCTCGGAGTTCTGGCGCGCTCCCGGCACTGACCCCGCGACGGTGCAGACCGAGGTGTTCATGCTCCCGGCCTCGCACTGGATCGAGAAGGACGGGTCGTTCACCAACAGCGGCCGGTGGGCCCAGTGGAAGGACCAGGTCTTGCCGCCGGAGGGTGAGGCCCGCCATGACCACTGGATCCTCGCCGACCTGTTCGCGCGGGTGCGCCGCCTCTATGCGCGGCAGGGTGGCGCGTACCCGGCGCCGATCCTCGAGCTGGGCATGCCCTACCGGGATCCGATCAAGCCCGACCTGGACGAGATCGCCCAGGAGATCAACGGCCGAGACCTGGCCACCGGCAAGCGGCTGGACACGTTCGCCGCGCTGAAGGACGACGGCACCACGACCGCCGGCGACTGGATCTACACCGGGCACTACCCGGAGAGCGGCAACCTGACCAAGCGCCGGGGCGGCGTGCAGGACCCGAAGCGGAACGACCCAACCGGTATGGGCTTCTATCCCAACTGGGCGTGGAGCTGGCCGGTGAACCGGCGGGTGCTCTACAACCGGGCCTCGGCCGATACCCAGGGCCGCCCGTGGGATCCGAGCCGGGCCGGGATCAGCTGGGACCCGGCGGCCGGCAAGTGGGTGGGCGACGTGCCGGACTACCCGCCCACCGCCGATCCGCTCGACCCCGCCTCCCCGTTGCCGTTCATCATGAACGGGGAGGGGACCGGACGGCTGTTCAGCAACTCGGTGGCGGACGGACCGTTCCCCGAGCATTACGAGCCGATCGAGTCGCCGGTCGGCAACCCGCTGCATCCCGCGGTTGCCGCCACGCCCGCCGCCTTCCTGTACGACAAGCAGGCCGGCCGGCCCAACCGGTTCGGTACCGCACGGGATTTCCCCTACATCGCCACCAGCTACCGGCTCACCGAGCACGAGCACTACATCACCCAGCAGGTGGAGCAACTCGTCCAACTCCAACCCGAGGCGTTCGTCGAGGTGCCCGCCGCGCTCGCTCGGGAGAAGGGGATCGCCAGCGGCGACATGGTGCGGGTGTCGTCGCAGCGGGGCAAGCTGGAGGTGCGCGCGGTGGTGACCAAGCGGCTCGGCCCGCTGCGGGTGGACGGGCAGACGGTCTACCACATCGGCATCCCCATCCACTGGGGCTTCGTCGGCATCAACACCGGCCAGCACTGGCTGGCCAACGCGCTCACCCCGTTCGTCGGCGACGCCAGCTCCCGCACGCCCGAGTTCAAGGCCTTCCTGGTCAACATCGAGAAGATCTGATGTCCGCTCCCGGTACCCAGACCGTGACGAGCCCGTGGGCGGCGCACCGACGGCGGGCGCGGGCGCTGCGGGACCGTCATGAGCACGCGGCGGAGGTGCTCACCCTCTACCTTGCGCTGCTGGACGTCTGGGAGCAGGCGTGGCGACGCACCCGAGCCAATCCCCCGGCCGCCGACGAGCTGGCCGGATGGGCGAAGGACCACGTGCTTGCGCAGGTCGTGGCGTCCACCGAGCGTTACGGCCCGCAACCGCTCGCGGCGGGGGTGACTGAGCTTCGCGGCGACGGTGCGGTCGAGTCGGTGCTGAGCGGCTGGCTGGCCGGCGCGCGGCTGGCGCCGGTCGAACGGTACCTGGCCCGCGCGGTGCTGCGCGGCCCACTCGAGGCGCTCGACCCCGCCGCCGCGTGCGGCCGGGATCCCGCCCACCGGGGCGGACGGGACTGCCCGCGCTGCGGCGGCCCACCGCAACTGTCGTTCCGTACCGACACCCAGGACGGGCTGGTCGCCGGCCGACGGCAGCTGGCCTGTGCCCGTTGCGGGGCGAGCTGGAACTACTCCGCCAGCGCCTGCGCGTCGTGCGGAGAAACCGAGGGGGCTCGGCGCACCGTGTTCGCTGAACGCCACGACGGGCCGGTGGTGGGACGCGGCAACGGCCAGGCATCCCGGACATCGGATCCGCCGTTGTTCCCGCAGCTGCGGGTCGAGGGCTGCGAGAGCTGCTCGCGGTATGTGATCGACGTTGATCTCGGCCGCGAGCCCGGGGCCGTCCCCGAGGTCGACGAGCTGGCGGCGCTGCCGCTCGACCTGTACGCCGCCGAGCGCGGCCTGGAGAAGATCACACCCAACCTGATGGGGTTCTGACATGGTGGAGATCACGCCCGGCCGGGCCTACGGCTTCTTCACTGACACCAGCGTGTGCATCGGCTGCAAGGCCTGCGAGGTGGCCTGCAAGCAGTGGAACGAGCTGCCGGGTAACGAGCCGAGCTTCCTGGATGGGTTCGATAACACCGGCAAGCTGGACTCGCAGAATTGGCGGCACGTCTCGTTCATCGACAACGTGCCGGACGAGACGATGTCCAGCGGCCAGGGCAAGGCCTGGCTGATGATGTCGGACGTCTGCAAGCACTGCCAGCACGCCAGCTGCATGGAGGTCTGCCCCACCGGGGCGATCATCCGGACCGAGTTCGACAGCGTCTATATCCAGCCGGACGTCTGCAACGGCTGCCGCGACTGCATCGCGGCCTGCCCGTACGACGTGATCGGCGCGGACGAGCACACCGGCGTCGCACAGAAGTGCACGCTCTGCTACGACCGGTTGCAGGGCGGGATGGAACCGGCCTGCGCCAAGGCCTGCCCGACCCAGTCAATCCAGTTCGCCCCGCTCGAGGAACTACGCTTGACGGCGCGCAAGCGCGTGTCGGACCTGCACGCCCAAGGCGTCACCCAAGCTCGACTGTACGGCGAGGACGAAGCGGTCTACGGCGGGCTCAACGCGTTCTTCCTACTCATGGACGCCCCGGAGGCGTACCAGCTGCCCAACCAGGAGAACGCGGTGCTGCCCAGCCGCAACAACGCGGGCAGCTACCTGACCATGCTGGTCACAGCGGTACTGGGAGTGCTTGGCGGGCTGATCGCGCTACGCCGGCGCCGGGAACCCGCCGCCGCGGCGGTGCCGTCCGGCACTCCGCCACCTGACACGGCGCCAGCTGCCACGGCGCCGGAGACGCCGCCGGGGGCCGCCGGCGAGTCGCGGGAGCGGGACGAGCGGGGCGAGGACTGATGTTGCTCACCGACGCCCAGCACTTCGCCGGCCCGCCGGATTGGACCTGGTACATCCTGTTCTACTTCTTCCTGGCTGGCCTGGCCGGCGGCTCCTACCTGATCGCCACGCTGCTGCGGCTGCGCGGCGACCGCGCGGACGAGCCCGCCGCCCGGCTCGGCTACTACGTCGCGTTCCCCGCGATGGCGATCTGCCCGTTGCTGCTCGCCCTGGATCTCGGCAGGCCGTGGCGCTTCTGGCACATGCTGTGGAACACCACCCCGGACGGGCAGGGCCTCAACTTCAAATACTGGTCACCGATGTCGATCGGCTCATGGGCGCTGGTCGTGTTCGGCGCCATCGCGACGGTGTCGTTCGTCGAGGTCCTGGCGCGCGATCGAGTGATCCGCCTCGGGCTCACCGACCGAGCCGCGCGGCTGCTGGACGGAACCCCTGGAAAGATCTTCAACGCCGCCGGAGCCGTCTTCGGCCTCTTCATCGCCGGCTACACCGGCGTACTGCTAGCGGTGTCAAACCAGCCGGTGTGGAGCGACAGCTGGGCGATCGGCGGCCTCTTCCTCGCCTCCGGCCTGACCGGCTCGGCCGCGCTGCTGATGCTCCTCACCCGTTACCGGCCGGAGGCCCGGGCCAGTATCGGCGTGCTCGAGGTCTCCGAGCGGCTGTACGCGCTGCTCGAACTCGCCTTGATCGTGGTGTTCGCACTCACCTTGATCCCGGCCGGCACGCTGGGCCAGGTGTTCGGGTTCCCGTGGGTCCTGCTGTGGCTGGTGGCCCTCGCCGGACTGGTACCGGGCCTCAGTGCGCTGGCCACCACCCGGCTCGCCGCCACCGAAACCGGCGCCACCGCGGTCCCGGTGGCCACCCGGACCGCGGTGGCCGCGCCGGCCCTGGTGCTCCTCGGCGTCCTGGCCTTGCGTGCCGTGATCATCTTCAGCATCCAGTAACCGGCGCTCGAACCGCGCGCAAGCCCCGATCAGCGACCCTGATATCGCCGCGAGCCGCGCAAATGTCGTCAGACTCTGGCTTGCATGCGCACGCCGGGTTCAATTTTGTCGCCGAGGTTCTTGTCCACGTTTGCGCCAGTATTCGAACCTGCGCTGCAGCGCAGGTTCGCTGGCCCCCTTGAGTAGGTGCCTGACGATGTTGCTCACCAGACAGTGCTGGGCCGCCTAGATGATCGATTCCTTGTACGCGCCGTGTAGATCGTTGGAGAAGCGCGAGGGGCGGCGCCCAGCCTCGTCCTGCGGGTGAACCCCCGGGTGCGGACGTAGCGGTCGCGGTAGCGGGCCCGGCCACGGGTTGGCCACCATGTGCGCCTGCGGTACGCCCAGGCGAGCGCGACAAGCTATCGCTGCGGGCACTCAGTGCGACAGCGCTCACCCGAGCGGCGCGATCGCGGCGGCCACCCGGTCCGGGAACTGGAGGTGCAGGTCGTGCTCGCCGCCGGGGAAGGTGACCAGTTCCGCGTCGGCCAGCGCCGACGCCGCCTCCCGCGGCGGCCCGTCCGGCGGGTCCCCGGCGGCCAGCAACACCGTCCGGCAGTGCACCCGCCGGTGCAGCTCGCGCGGTCGATGGGCGAGCAGGCTGGCCCACCGGGCCCGGTGGCGCTCGGGTGTCAGCCACGGGCGCAGGGTGCCGTCCGGGCGCTGTTCGAGGTTGGCCAGGGTGGCTTCGACCGCCTGGCCGGGCCAGTCGGGGTGGGCGTCGGTGAGCACCTCGCGCACCTCGTCGAGGTCCCAACCGGTCAGGTTCGGCGGGGCCTTCGTTCGCCAGACGGCGTCCAGGTCGGTCCAGCGGTCGCTCTGGTGCAGCCAGCCCCCGTCGACCAGTGCCAGGCCCGCAACCAGGTCGGGGCAGTCGGCGGCGAGCTGCAGCGCGATGTTGGCGCCCCATGAGTGGCCGACCACCACCGCGCGTGACCAGCGCAGCGACGCGCACACCCAGGCCAAGTCGCGCGCCGCCACCAGGATCGGATCGGACCCGGGAGGGTCCGGCACGGACGCCGACGCGCCGTGCCCGCGCAGGTCGACCGCGAGCACCTGACGCCCGCCCGCCGCCAGCCGCGCGGCGACGCCGTCCCACACCCGGGCGTTGGAGGCCAGCCCGTGCACCAGGAGCGCCGGCACGCTGGCTGGGGCACCGGGCCAGTGCCGGGCGCCCAGCATCACGTCCCCGGCCGACACGGCGACCGATGCGGGAGCACGGGCGACCACGCCGCCCAGCCTAGATGAAAGGCCAGACGCCAAGTCTGGAACCGCAGATCTTTGACTGACCCCGCAGCCCCTCCGACGCGGCGACCAACCCGGCCTCGATCCCCCGGCCGGCTGGACCTCGTTGCGCCGCGTTGAGCAGATAGCGCCGTTATCATTCACCAGCATCGATCATGGTCGAGCTGGTAGGTGACGTCCAAAATAGCGAGCTATCGCTGTCGTTCGTTATCAACAAGAGCGACACAGCCGTGGTGTTGCCGTCGGCCTGGGGATACGGTATCTGGTCTCGGTCTCCCTGGGCGGGGAGAGGTGGGGCGGCATGGCGGCCTCGAATGTTGGGGTGGGGCGTGGAAGTGACTCGCCGATGCGCGCCGCCCCCGGAGCGCTCGTGGATGTTTCGGCGGGTGTGTGGTGGATTGGCGCGGATGGCGCCGCCTGGCCCCGGGTCGGGTCGCCGGTTCGGGGAGCTGGGCGGCGATGGTGATGACCCAGCAGTACCTCTCGGGGGAGTTGTCGGTGTTGCTGGCGCAGCTGTGCGCGGTGGCAACCGGCCGGGGGCGCGCATGCGAGGTTGAGCGGTTGCGCCAGGAAGCCGAGACGTTGCCGATCGTGGCGTTGGGTTGTGTGACGGCGCGTGCGTTGCGCCTCACTGACGCGTGGTGTTGGGACTCGTTGACACGGGGCGACATGCCGGCGTTTCGCCGGCAGGCCGAGGTGTCGGCTCAACTGTTTGAGTTCGCCGTGTGCGCCGGGCTGCTGACCGCGGAGTAGGGCAGGCGGTTGTTCCGGTGGTGGTGACCGGTGGGTGCTCGGTATGGCTGGGAGGTTAGGTCAATGACGACAGAGCAGCAGGCGCAGTTGTCTGAGGCGCAGATCGCGGTGCATTGGCGCGAGGAGGAGTACTACACGCCTACGCCGAAGTTCATCGGCCAGGCGAACGCCACCGACCCGGACATGCTTACGCGGTTTCGGGAGCAGAATTTTCCGGGCTGTTTCAAGGAGTACGCAGATCTGTTGAGCTGGGACTGCTACTGGCACACGACATTGGACACTGATAACGCACCGTTTTGGAAGTGGTTCGTGGGCGGGCGGTTGAATGCGTGCTTCAACTGTGTCGATCGGCACTTGACGACGAGCCGGAACAAGGCCGCGCTGATCTGGGTACCGGAGCCGGAGGCCGAGGCGACAGAGGCGATCACCTATCAGGAGCTGTATCGGCGGGTGAACGAGTTCGCCGCTCTGCTGCGCGAGTGGGGTGGGGTGCACGCCGGTGACCGGGTGACGTTCCACCTGCCGATGGTGCCGCAGTTGCCGGTGGCGATGCTGGCCTGCGCGCGGCTGGGTGTGATCCATTCTGAGGTTTTCGGTGGGTTTTCCGGGGCGGCGTGTGGTGGTCGAGCCGCGGATTCGGGAAGCACGATCTTGGTGACGATGGATGGCTACTACCGCAATGGGCAGCTGATCGATCACAAGGTGAAGGCCGATGAGGCCATCGACGAGGCCCGCCGCTTGGGCCAAGAGATCGAGAAGGTGTTGGTGTGGCGGCGTCACCCAGGTCAGTATGCGTCGCGCTCAGCAATGGTCGAGGGCCGCGACTTCTTTGTTGATGAGCTGCTGGACGGCTACCGGGGCGCCACGGTTGCGCCGGTATCGCAGCCCGCGGAGGCCCCGCTGTTTTTGATGTACACCAGCGGCACGACTGGTCGGCCGAAGGGCTGCCAGCATTCCACCGGCGGATATCTGGCGTATGTGGCCGGAACCTCGAAGTACTATCAGGATATTCATCCCGGAGACACCTATTGGTGCTGCGCGGACATCGGGTGGATCACCGGTCATTCCTACATCGTGTACGGCCCTTTGGCCCTGGGTACGACCAGCGTGATGTATGAGGGCGTGCCGACCTATCCCGACGCCGGCCGGGTGTGGCGGATCGCCGAACGACTGGGGGTAAACATCTTCCACACCGCCCCGACGACGATCCGGATGTTGCGCAAGCTCGGCCCGGACGAACCCGGCCGCTACGACTATCACTTCAAGCACATGACCACAGTGGGTGAGCCGATCGAACCGGAGGTGTGGCGTTGGTATCACGACGTGGCCGGCAAGGGCGAGGCGGCCATCGTGGATACCTGGTGGCAGACCGAGAACGGTGGTTTCCTCGGCAGCACCCTGCCGGCGTTGCAGCCGATGAAACCCGGTAGCTGCGGCCCAGGAGTGCTGGGCATCTACCCGGTGATTTACGACGAGGACGGCAAGGTCGTCGAGGCGGGCAGCGGGCGGGCCGGCAACATCTGCATCCGCAACCCCTGGCCGGGCATCTTCCAAACGATCTGGGGCCAGCCCGAGCGGTTCAAGCAGATCTACTACGAGAAGTACTGCCGTGACTCGGGCAGCACCGATTGGCGGGACTGGCCGTATTTTGCCGGGGACGGCGCGGTTCAGGCCGCTGACGGGTACTTCCGGATTCTCGGGCGGGTGGACGACGTGATCAACGTGGCCGGGCACCGACTAGGTACCAAGGAGCTGGAGTCCGCCAGCCTCACCGTCACCGAGGTCGCCGAAGCAGCCGCCGTGCCGGTGATGGACGAGGTACGCGGACGGGCGGTAGAGATGTATATCGCCCTCAAACCGGGCCTCAGCGCCAGCACCGACGTCCAGGACAAGGTCACCGCGGCGATCGAGACGCAGATCGGCAAGATCGCCCGACCCAAGCACGTCTGGATCGTCGCCGACATGCCCAAAACCCGATCCGGAAAAATCATGCGCAGGGTGATCGCCGGGATCTCCAACTTCGCCGACGTCGGCGACGTATCAACCCTGGCCAACCCGGAAATCGTCGAAGACATCCGCCACCGCATACAGGCGGAGAAACTTGCACGTGGAGAGGTGCCTCGGCAGCTCACCCCCGAGGAAGCGCAGGAGATCAAGGCCTTCGGCCACGCCGACTAGGTAATTTGTCAGGGCGTGCCGTACCCGCCGCCTGGGGCTGCTCGACGATTGCGCCTGCCCGCACAGCTCGGCATGGGAAGTCTGGCAAACCCAGCACCGGCTACTCCCGGGTATGTCGAGGTGAACAGAAGAGGACAAGGGGCGCGCACCCCACCGGGCGCTCGCAACGATCGCCGCCGGGGGGTTAGCGCCGCTCAATTGCCGGATGAGCCCGCGCCTCGGGCTCGGTCGCCCGATGCAGCTGAAGCAAGAGGAGTGCGTAGATCTTCGAGCAGTTCCACCTGCCCGGACAGCACACCAGTCAAGATCTGGCGCGCAACCGCCAGCAACGCCGCCACGTGTGGGCTGGTCAACGAGTAGTACACCGTTGAGCCCTCCTTGCGGGTAGTCACCAGCCCGGCCCGGCGCAGCACCGCCAACTGCTGGGACAGGTTCGCCGCCTCGATCCCCACCTCGGGCAGCATTTCCCCGACCGCCTGCTCGCGTTCGCTGAGCAACTCCAACACCCGAATCCGCGCCGGATGCCCCAACGTCTTAAAAAACTCAGCCTTCAACTGATACAGGGGCCTACTCACCAACACCCCTTCCCCCACAACTACAACCGGCCTGCCCGCAACAGGTCTGCCCACAACCGCGATCCGCGCCCCGCTCACCCGTCGACATACCGCCGATCCTTCCCCATCGGGGGCCTCGGAACTGGCGACGGCACATCGCCGCACGGTACAACAGTTGCTAACCTTAGCAACTCTGTAAGAGCGTGTGTGCGCGCATACAAGAATTCCGCGGCCCCAGGCGATGGGAGGCGAAGATGCCCGAGCCAACCGTGGCCGAGCTGATGAGCCGGCGTGTCATCACTGTGGGCCCTGACGCCGGGTTCAAAGAACTGGCCGGCACCATGATCACGCATGAACTCAGCGCAGTCCCTGTCATCGATGCCACCGGATGCCCACTCGGTGTCGTCACCGAACGTGACCTGCTGACCAAACTCGAATTCCACGGCGGAACCGACACCGCACCCCTGCTGGTCGGCTCGGCGTGCCGCACCCGCTGGCGCAAATCAGCCGCGCTGATCGCCGCCGATCTGATGACCGCACCGGCGATCACCGCCGCTGACACTCGGGCCGGCGTCGCCGCTCACACGATGGTCAGCCACCGCCTCTGTGTGCTGTGCGTCGTCGACGGCGACGGACGCCTCATCGGCGTGATCACCCGCGCTGACCTCATCCGCCTGTTCCTGCGATGCGACGACGCTATCCAGGCCGAGGTCGAACAAGACCTCGCTGACACCGCGCGCCCGCTCCACCAGGTCACCGTGCACGTCGCCGAGGGAATCGTCACCCTCGAGGGCACTCTCACTCTGCACAGCACCACCGCGGCCGCCGGGCGCATCGCACATCACGTGCCCGGCGTCCTCGCCGTGCACAACAACATCCGCTACGACGTCGACGACCAGATGATCACCGGAATGTGACAGCGAGGTGGTGAGTCGCCGCGCCGCGCAGCAGGCGGACCACCCGCACGGGGCTGCTCGGCGATTCAAGAAGGGGCCTCAACGTCTCGCGCGGCAGGTGAAGGTGCCCCAGCTCGCACCCTCTAATACTTGCGAAGTTCTGTAAGTGCGAAGATGATTCATTCACAGCTACGCAATGTCGCGGTGGGTGCGCTAGGGGACGTAGGTGCGATGAACGAGTTCAGGACACAGCTGCGCGCTCGGATCAATGACGCTTCGGCGGCGGTGAGTGCGGCCTGGCGCGCGGGCAACGACGACGAGGCCCACCTCTACGCCGCGCGACTAGCGGAATTCCTTGAGTTGGCCCGCCGCCATGGAGTCGACACCGGAGGCTGGGTGGACCCGGCGGTGCGGGCTTTCTCCCAGGCGCACACCTGACGGTCCGGAGTACATAAATGAGTGCTCCGGTGCCGGCGAACCCCGATGAGGCGACGATGGGGATTGCCAACATGCTCGGGGAGCCACAGGTGGTAGCGGTGGTCAGCGATGGCAGCATGTTCCTTGAGCAGGCCACGGCCCTGGAGTTGGTGTTGCGCCGCTACGCGGCGCTGATTCATCACCTGACGGATCTACCTACCCGCGTGATCGTTCTCGACGCCGACAGCCCCGAGCAGTTCGCCGCGCTGTACTCCGACGCCGTCGAGGGGATGGCCTCAGACGTGGCCGCGGTGTTCCTCACCCACACCGACCCCGCCCGCACCCGGCTGGTCCAACAGGCGAAGACCGTGCCGGTGGTGGTGACCGATCACGACACCACCGCGATCGCGCTCACCGCGGCATTGTGGACCACCCTGGCCCGCGCCGGCCGTGCCCCGCAATCGAGCCGAGTGGTGATCGCGGGCACCGACACGATGCCCACGCTCGGGCCGCTGCTGGTGGCCGCCGGCGTCGGGGACCTATCCGGGTGGAAGATCAGCGACGCGGCGGCCTTCCCACTGCGCATCGTGGCCAAGGACGCCGACGTGGTCATCAACCTGCTCGGTGAGTCCGCGCTACCACGCGGGTTGCGAACCGACCGCCCCGATCTTGCCGTGCTCACCCCGAATTGGTCGCGGGATCCCCTGCTTGCTCTGCCCGGCCTGCTGCGCGCCGCCGTGCTCATCCCAGGGGTCAAGCTGAATGTCGAGGTGGCCCACAACTGCGCGCTGGCGCTGGTGATGGCCACCCCACCCGAGCAAAACTTGCCACCCGGCCCCGGCCGCGCACTGACCGACCACGTTGTCGACGCGGTGATCCGGACACTCCCGCCGACCGCCCGCCACCCCTCCGGTCGCGCACACCACAACACGACACCCGAGACCGGACCGGGTCTGACTTGGCCCACGGACACCTAGTCCACCAGCGAGGAGATCAACAATGACCGCGGCCGCGAGCGGCACCATCCCGGGCCTGGACCGGACCCCGACCACCCATCAGGGGGTGCTTGACTGGGTACGCAAGGTGGCGGAGCTGACCACCCCGGAGCGGGTGATGTGGTGCGACGGTTCCGATGATGAGTGGCGGCGGCTGACCACGCAGCTGGTGTCGGCCGGCACGCTGGTGCGGTTGTCGAAGAAGCCGAACTCGTTCTGGGCGGCCTCGGACCCGGCCGATGTGGCGCGGGTGGAGGACCGCACGTTCATCTGCTCGCGCCGTGAGCGCGACGCCGGGCCCACCAACAACTGGATGGACCCGGTGGACATGAAGGTCCTCATGACCGAGCACTACCGGGGCGCGATGGCCGGGCGCACCCTCTATGTCATCCCGTTCTGCATGGGCCCGTTGGACGCCGAGGACCCCAAACTGGGCGTGGAGATCACCGACTCGGCATACGTGGTGCTCTCGATGCGGATCATGACCCGCATGGGTACCCCCGCCCTGGGCAAGTTCCTCACCGCCGATGGCGCCGAGCGCGAGTTCGTGAAAGCCCTGCACTCGGTCGGCACGCCCCTCAAGCCCGGGCAACCGGATGTGGCGTGGCCGTGCAACCCCACCAAGTACATCAGCCATTTCCCCGAGGAACGCACCATCTGGAGCTACGGCTCCGGCTACGGCGGGAACTCACTGCTGGGCAAGAAATGCTACGCGCTGCGCATCGCCTCGGTGATGGCCCGCGACGAGGGCTGGCTGGCCGAGCACATGCTCATCCTCAAACTCACCTCACCCCAACAGAAGGTGCACTACATCGCCGCGGCGTTCCCCAGCGCCTGCGGCAAGACGAATCTGGCGATGCTGCAGCCCACCGTCGCGGGCTGGAAAGCCGAAACCCTGGGCGATGACATCGCCTGGATGCGCTTCGGCGAGGACGGGCGGCTGTATGCGGTCAACCCCGAGTTCGGGTTCTTCGGCGTCGCACCGGGCACCGGCTACCACACCAACCCCGTCGCCATGCAGACCGTCGAACAAGGCAACTCGATCTTCACCAACGTCGGCCTGACCGACGACGGGGACGTGTGGTGGGAAGGCATGACCGACACACCGCCGGCGCACCTAACCGACTGGAAAGGCCGCGACTGGACCCCGGCCTCCGACGAACCGGCCGCGCACCCCAACTCCCGGTTCTGCACACCCATCGACCAGTGCCCCATCGTCGCCCCAGAATGGGACGACCCGGCCGGGGTGCCGATCTCGGCGATCCTGTTCGGCGGCCGACGCGCCAACACCATCCCGCTGGTCACCGAATCCCGCGGCTGGCAACACGGCGTATTCCTCGGAGCCACCCTCTCCAGCGAAACCACCGCCGCCGCAACCGGCCAGGTCGGCGTGGTGCGCCGCGACCCGATGGCGATGCTGCCCTTCACCGGCTATCACGCCGGCGACTACCTGGGCCACTGGCTGGCCGTCGGCAAGAACGCCGACGCGGCGAAACTCCCGAAGATCTTTCATGTCAACTGGTTCCGCAAAGGCACCGACAACCGCTTCCTCTGGCCGGGGTTCCGGGAGAACTCCCGCGTCCTGGCTTGGATCATCGGCCGAGTCGAGGGCACCGCGTACGCCACCGATACCCCGATCGGACGTGCCCCCATCCCCACCGATCTCGACCTCGCTGGGCTTGACGTGGCCGCCGCCGATATCACCGAGGCGCTCTCGGTCAACCCCAAGGAATGGCGCGACGAACTCACCCTCATCGAACAGTGGTTCCACACCCTCGGCGACTCGCTGCCCGCCGCACTGAACGACGAACTCGACGCGCTGCGCCAGCGCCTCGGAGAAGGCCCAGCGCGCTGAACGAAGCACCTGGTGGAGAACGAGCTGGCCGTGATTCTCGGAGTGTCCCGCCAACCGGTCCTCGAGGCACTGCAATCGCTGCACAACGGCGGCTGGGTCGACCTGCGACCGGCGCACGGCGCGTCCTCACATCCGCCACTCGTGTTCGAACATACGTTCGTCCGGTGCGCGAAAGTCGCGGGATAGGCCAACCGGCCCACACCGCCTTCAAGAGGACGAGACGCTCGGCCAGATGGCCTAAGAGGCTTACTCCAAGCGTTCCTCGTGGGAGCCGGGTGCAAAATTCCTTTGGTGGCATCGTTACGTTCCCGCTGGCTGGAGGCTCTGCTCGGAGCCCCTGTCCGAGAGCTGCCCTATATCCAGATCACTAGTCTGGCCGGAAGTGGCGTCGCGGGGCACTTCGATCTGGACTTCAAGAGCCCCTGTACGCCAATAGCGACGAGGGAAAACGGGACTCAGCGGTCGATGTCGCCGCGATTGCGAACACCGTTGGAGGCCTGCGCCGGGTCCGGCTGGAAACGCGCGCACCGGGAGCTACAAGCCTGCGACCCCGCACGGGGCGGCAGTGGCGGCCAGGTCGCCCCCGCGGTGCGGCTTTGCCAAACGAAGCCGGTTCACCGATGACTATCGCCGCGCCTACGCCCGCCGATCCCAGCCACACCCTGCGCACGTGAGCACGGCTCTCCGGGTGAGCGCCTCCACGATCGCAAAGGAGCGATACAGGGATGACTACACCGATATCCGACCCGGCACCGGCGGAACGGATCGAGTTCACCACGACCGACACCGACTTGACCATCCACTACATCAACACCGCCTACCAAACAAAGTTGACGAGGTTGCGGGTCGGTAGCGCTCGGGACGGGGATATATTCCGACATTCCCGTACCGACGGCGGTTATTTCGCTCTCGACGACATGTGGTGGCCGGTTGCGCTGAGCTTTCGACAGACGCCTCTCAACTCGCTGATCATCATTCACGTGGACGCCGGCAAGCTTGGCCGCGAGTGCGGCACGGACGACGACCGATTCCTGGCCGGCGACATCTTCGTGGACGCCGACCCCGACCTGCCCGCGACCATGCGAGTCTTCGACGTCGACCTGCGGTTGGTGCGGTTGGACCTGCCGATGCTCACTCAGGTCGCGGCCACATCACCGGCCCGTGCCCCCAGACCCATCCGCTTCACCAGCTACCAGCCCGTCTCGCCGGCAGCCGCCCAGCACTGGTGTCGCACCGTCGCCTACCTGCGCGAAGTGCTCACCAACGAGCAAGCCGCAACCCAGCCACTCATCCTGGGCAACGCCTCGCAACTACTCGCCGCCACGGTCCTGACGACATTTCCCAACACCGCCCTCACCGACCCCACCGCTCAGGACCGCCGTGACGCCACCAGCGCCACCGTCCGCCGAGCGATCGCATTCATCGAGCAACGCGCCCAGAGTGACATCAGCGTGGCCGACATCGCCGCCGCCGCGAACGTGAGCATCCGCGCCGTCCAGTTCGCCTTCCGCCGACACCTGGACACCACACCCGTGGCCTACCTCCGCGCGGTACGGCTCGACCGCGCACACCACGACATGCTCACTGCCAATCCCAGCCGCGGCGACACCGTAACCACCATCGCCGCCCGGTGGGGCTTCTACCACCACAGCCGATTCGCCGCGCGCTACCGCCACACCTACGGCGTTACCCCCCGCCACACCCTGCACAACGGGACTGCCTGACTAACAACGCGACCGCCAAGATTGCATACGCTGGGTCCCAGGCGAACCGAACCGGGCTCCAGCACCGAACCATACGGTCATGAAGTGGCTGATCACGCACGCGTCCGGGGTTACGCCTGGCCATGGCTTCACCAGTCCACGAGGGTGGGCCCGCGGTCATGAACAGTTCTGTGGAGCTTCCGGCCTGGCTGGCGTTTCTGGCCCCTCGGATACCCCAGCACAAACGCGTGGGTTTCGGACCGATCAGTTGGTCATCTTCGCTGAGGATTCCAGCGGGGCACTCATCGACCGTCTTCCCGATGCCCCACGAAACGAAGGTCCCTCCATAGGACGCGGCGTGCCCACCGCGGTGGCGTGCGCACCTCGCGGCACCAGGCTCGGTGCTGCCCCGCCGGCCCACACCGGCATTCGTTTTCCGGCTGGTCGATCACCAAGTCGACGTGCTCGGACCTCGTGGGGCCGCCGATGAGGTGCCACAGTGCCGGGCACGTCGCTGCAGACGGTGCGCGAAGGGAGCGACCGGCCGATGACGAACAACCCAGACACCGCGCTGTCCGCTCCCACGTGTCGCGCGATTCGGGGCCACCCCCGACACCGTCGTGGCGGAGACGCCCAGCGAGATGATTCCACGCGATTTTGCTGGAGCCGTGCGACGCCCGCCCGGCAGGGCGCGCAAGGCTGACCCTGCGACATAGAGACCGCAAACGCTCCCCAAAGGAAACCACAATGACCGAGGCCACCGAATTCCCCGAGCCCCTCGTGACCGCGTTCGCGGCGGCGCTCAAGGCATTGCGCCAGCTGCCACCCGGCGTCGCTCGCCCGGGCTTACCCGCTCAGATCGACCAGGCGCACAACGCCCTCGCGCGGCGAGCCGACATTTTCGGCGCCGACGTCCTGGCCCGCCTACTGACCGAGATACAAGCCTGTCACCGGCAGGGCCGCGCCTACTCCGTGGAACTCGGCAACGCTTTCCGCGCGGCATACCTGCTTGCCGTATCCGGCCCCCCGAGGTCCTGGGGATGAACACAATCTCGCTGACGATTTTCAGGCCCACAGGCACCCATATTCCCGGTCCGCACAGGAGCTTGCAGGGTGCGATGTGTGCGGTGTCGAACGGGTGTTCCGGGCCGGGAGTTAGTCGGCGGCTTCGGTTCCTAGGGCAGATCCGATGCGATGACTCCAAGTAGTTCAAGTACCCGGATGGGGGCCAGCGGGGAGTCGGTGATCGGCAAACCTCCGGCGGCGAGCACGGCGTCCTCGATCGCATTCAAGATCGCCGGTGGCGCTAGCTTGTACTGTGCCGCCTTCGCCCACGCCGCGAACACCGGTGATGTTCCGGGTGACTGGTGACCGCGCTGATCGGTGGGTCGGGCAGCGGCCCGTGGTGTTCCCACGGACAGCTCATAGTGGCGGCGGCCTCGCTCGTCCGGCCGTTCGCCGTACCTGCCAGCAGGAGTTCAAGGACTCCAGCCAGCACCAGGGCGCGACGACCGGTGGCGGCGATGCACCTGGTGGACGTTGACGCGATGCTGGCTGCGGCCCCGGCGACGACGCCTCTCGTGCCTGGAGTTACCGCGACGAGCACCACGCCGTTGACGTGGCTACCGCGAATCAACCTACCGCCGGCGCGCTGGACATCACGAGAGAGGCACCCATGGTCGTCGAGACCATTCCCGCTCCGTCTGGTCGAGCGTCCCCACGGCGGCAGGCCCGCCCG
>DATHIT010000844.1:0-3821 GCA_035489915.1 Pseudonocardia sp.
GGTCTCCAAGTCCGGCACGCTGACCTACCAGATGATGTACGAACTGCGCGAGATCGGCTTCTCCACCGCCATCGGCATCGGCGGCGACCCGGTCATCGGCACCACCCACATCGACGCCCTGGAAGCCTTCGAAGCCGACCCCGAGACCGAAGCCATCGTGATGATCGGCGAAATCGGCGGCGACGCCGAAGAACGCGCCGCCGAGTTCATCAAGGCCAACGTCACCAAACCCGTAGTCGGCTACGTCGCCGGATTCACCGCCCCAGAAGGCAAAACCATGGGCCACGCCGGCGCCATCGTCTCCGGCTCCGCCGGCACCGCCCAAGCCAAGAAAGAAGCCCTCGAAGCGGCCGGGGTCAAGGTCGGCAAAACCCCCAGCGAAACCGCCTCGCTGATGCGGGCTCTGCTGCACGAGCTGGCGCCGACCGCCGCCTGATCATCCACCGGTATCCGCCGACCCGAGGAGCCACCGTATGCCCGGCGACGCGCTGCGCTACGACGTCAACCTGTCCATCCTGTTCACCGAACTCCCGCTGCTGGAGCGGCCGGCGGCCGCCGCGGCAGCCGGGTTCTCCGCCATCGAGCTGTGGTGGCCGTTCGCCGAGCCGGACCCACCCGCCGGTGAACTGGACGCGCTGCGCCAGGCCATCGTCGACTCCGGAACCCAGCTGGTCGGGCTCAACTTCGACGCCGGGAACATGCCGGCCGGGGACCGAGGCCTGCTCTCCCGACCCTCGCAGAGCCACCGGTTCCGGACGAACATCGACGTCACGGTGGAGTTCGCCGCGTCGCTGGGCTGCACCACGCTGAACGCGCTGTACGGCAACACCGAGCCCGGGTTGAGCGCGGGCACCCAGCGCGAGCTGGCCACGGAGAACCTGGTGCTGGCCGCGAAGTCGGCGGACCGGGTCGGCGCCACCGTGGTGATCGAGGCGTTGAACAGCATCGAGAACCCGCGCTACCCGATCACCTCGTCCCGCCAGGCGCTGGAGTTCATCGACTACCTGCGGGTGGTGCACCAGGTTCCCAACGTCTCCTTCCTGGCCGACCTGTACCACCTGGCCCGGATGGGCGAGTCGGTTCAACAGTTGGTCGAGAAGCACACCGACCGCTTCGGCCACGTGCAGATCGCCGACGTACCGGGGCGCGGCCAGCCCGGCACCGGCGAACTGGACTGGGACGCCGTGCTGAGCACGTTGGCCGCGCGCGGCTATCAGGGTCACGTCGGGCTCGAGTACAAGCCGGTCGGCCCGAGCGCGGAGAGCTTCGGCTGGATCACCGACGTCACCAGGGAGAACGCATGAGCACAATCGGATTTATCGGCCTGGGGATCATGGGTGGGCCGATGGCGGCCAACCTGGTCAAGGCCGGGCACACGGTCATCGGCTTCGACCTGGACGCCGCGCGCCGCGACGCGCTGGTGGCGGCGGGCGGCACGACGGCCGGCTCGGTGGCGGAGGCCACCGACGCCGAGGTCGTGATCACCATGCTGCCCGACTCGCCGCAGGTCGAGCAGGTTGTGCTCGGCCCGGACGGGGTGCTCGAACACGCCAAGCCGGGCCTGTTGCTGATCGACATGAGCACGATCCGGCCGGACACCTCGCGGACGGTGGCCGCCGAGGCCGCCAAGCGGGAGGTCCGGGCGCTCGAGGCTCCGGTCAGCGGCGGGGAGAAGGGCGCCATCGACGCGGTGCTGTCCATCATGGTGGGCGGCGCCGAGGAGGACTTCCAGGCCGCGCTGCCGGTACTCGGGGCGCTCGGCAAGACCATCGTTCGGGTCGGCGGCCCTGGTGCCGGGCAGACCGTTAAGGCGGCCAACCAGCTGGTCGTCGGTGGCACCTACGCGCTGGTCGCCGAGGCCATCGTGCTGCTCGAGGCGTCCGGGGTGGACCCGAGCGGCGGGCTGGACGTACTCGCCGGCGGGCTGGCCGCCAGCCGGATCCTGGAACTCAAGCGGAAGTCGATGGTGGAGCGCCAGTTCGCCCCCGGTTTCCGCATCGACCTGCACCACAAGGACATGGGCATCGCCTTGGCGGCGGCCAGGGAGGCCGAGGTCTCCCTGCCGGTGACCGCGCTGATCGCGCAGCTCATTGCCGCCGCCCGGGCCCAGGGCTACGGCGCGCTCGACCACTCGGCGCTGCTCAAGGTGCTCGAGAACGCTTCGGGAAGGACATCGGCATGAGCAAGATCCCCTGCATGGAAGCGGTCGCCCAGGTGCTCGAGTCCGAGGGCGTGGACACCGTCTTCGGCATCCCCGGCGCCGCGATCCTGCCGCTCTACGCGGCCCTGCGGAAAAGCGGTATCCGGCACCTGACGGTGCGCCACGAGGAAGGCGGCACGCACGCCGCCGACGGCTGGGCCAGAGCCACCGGCAAGGTCGGAGTGACTATCGGCACCTCCGGCCCTGCCGGTACCAACATGATCACCGGCCTGTACACCGCGCTGGCCGACTCGATCCCGATCATTTGCATCACCGGCCAGGCGGAGCGCAGCAAGCTGCACCAGGAGTCGTTCCAGGCGGTCGACATCGTGGAGATCGCCAAGCCGGTGACCAAGTGGGCGGTGCAGCTCAAGGAGCCGGCCCAGGCGCCCTGGGTGTTCCGCGAGGCGTTCCGGATCGCCCGCTCCGGCCGGCCCGGCCCGGTGCTCATCGACCTGCCGATCGACGTGCAGCGCGGGTTGTGTTTCTACGACCCGACAGTGGACGCGGCGCTGCCGTTCTCCCAGCCCGAGCCCAGGTTCGAGCCGGTGCGCGCGGCGATCGAGATGTTGCTGGACGCGGAGCGGCCGCTCATCCTGGCCGGCGGCGGCGTGATCGGCGGCGAGGCCTGGGAGGAGCTGCGCGACCTGGCCGAGTACCTCCAGGTGCCGGTGCAGGTCACGCTGATGGGCAAGGGCGCGTTCCCGGAGGATCACCCGCTGTTCGCCGGCATGGCCGGCCTTCAGACGCAGACCCGGTGGGGCAACGCGGCGTTCCTGGAGAGCGACCTGGTGCTCGCCGTCGGTGCCCGGTTCGGCGACCGGCACACCGGTGACCTGGAGACCTACCGGCGCGGCCGGAAGTTCATCCACGTGGACATCGAGCCCACCCAGATCGGCAAGGTGTTCGAGCCGGAGCTGGGCATCGTGGGCCACGCCAAGCCCACGCTGGCCGCGCTGGACGCCTACGCCCGGCACAGCACCCCGCAGCGCAATCCGGGCACCTGGACCGAGCGGGTCAGCGAGCTGCGCAGCACACTGCTGCGCCGCGACGACTTCGATGACGTGCCGATCAAGCCGCCGAGGGTGTACCGCGAGATCAACGAGGTGTTCGGCCCGGACACCACGTTCGTCACCGCGATCGGGCTCTACCAGATCTGGTCGGGCCAGTTCCAGCAGACGTTCCGGCCCCGGCACTACCTGGTCTGCGGCCAGGCCGGGCCGCTGGGCTGGGAGATCCCGGCGGCGATCGGGGTCAAGTGCGCCTACCCGGACAAGCCGGTGGTGGCCGTCGTCGGCGACTACTCCTTCCAGTTCCTGATGGAGGAGATCGCGGTCGCCGCGCAGTACCAGATCCCGTTCGTCATCGTCATGGTGAACAACGAGTACCTGGGGCTGATCCGGCAGGCCGAGCTCGGCTACGACATGAACTACGCGGTCGACCTGCACTACGGCGAGGGCGGCATCGACCACGTCAAGCTGATGGAGGCGTTCGGCTGCCCGGCCCGTCGGGTGGAGCAGCCCGGTGAGATCGCCGACGCGCTGCGCTGGGCCACCCTGGAGGCCGAGGCCGCCCAGCTGCCGGTGCTGGTGGAGATCATGGTCGAGCGGGAGGCGAACGC
>DATHIT010000845.1:0-22487 GCA_035489915.1 Pseudonocardia sp.
CCAAAGCTGGCCGAACACCACCCAGGGCTGCCGGCCGGTCTCAGCGGTGACCCAGCCGCCCAGGATGGCCAGGATTCCTACCGGCGTGGCCCATAACAGGAACTGATGGAACCGTCTGGAGGTCCACAGCTTGCGGCGAAACCGCAGGATGGTCGCATAGAAGACGATCCCGAACATCAGCATCGACCCGTAGAACATGACCCGGAAACCCCAGAACACCGGCGTCATCAGCGGCTGGTCGGCCGGCGCGGTCCGGTCGAGCCCAGGATTGGGCGTCTGACAGCTGAGGTCCCTGTTGATCATGCTGCCCAGGCAGGGGATCGAGAGCATCGCGATGTTGCGCCGCGCCTGCTGGTCCGGGATAGCGAAGATCACGTAGCCGGTGTTCCCGTCGGTCCAGTTGCCCTCCAGCGCCTCGAACTTGGATTGCTGGGCAGGAAGCACGGCACCGGCCACATGGTCGCCCACCCACACTTGGAGCGGCACCAGGATCGCCGCCACGCCCAGTGCGATGGACACCGAGCGGCGGGCAAACGGCAGCGCCCGCCCCTTGACCAGGTACCAGGCCCCAAGACCGGCAACCAGGAAGCTCGAAGAGATCAACACCGCGACGACCATGTGCGGCCAGCGCCAATGGAACGACGGGTTGAAGATGACCTGCGCCCAGTTGGTCGGCTCGAACCGCCCGTCACGCACGACGTAGCCGGCGGGTGTCTGCATCCACGAGTTCGCGGCAATGATCCAGCTGGTCGACAGCAGCGTCCCGATCGCGACCATCACCGTGGCCGCGAACATCGTGCCCTGCCGGACCCGGCCGTCCCCGTAGAGCAGGATGCCGATGAACCCCGCCTCGACGAAGAACGCGGTGACGACCTCCAAGCCGATGATCGGGCCGATGACGGGCCCGGTATCGGCGGCGTAGACGCCCCAGTTCAGCCCCATCTGGAACGTGATCACGATTCCGGCGACCACCCCGATCGCGAACCCGACGGCGAAGATCCGTCGCCAGAACCGGAACATCTGCAGATACAGCGGATTCCCGGTACGCCAGTGCATCCCGTACAGGACGGATAGCAAGACCGACAGGCCCACGGTGATCGCCGGGAACGTCATGTGGAACATGACGGTCAGGGCGAACTGCCACCTGGAGAGATCGAGGAGATTCAAGGCCACCGTCCGGGTCCTAACGCGTCGGCAAGACGTTGCAAATGTGGGTCGCTCATAGCGACAGTGCCCATACTCGCTGGATGATTGGCCAAGCGGCCCCGTGGAATGCCCCAGGTCCGCCACGGGCCAGCGGGTCGGACACGGGGTCTCGCCCAGTGTGCGGTCCGCCGGTCACCGCGCGCCGACCAGTCTCGACTCCGGCACGCATCGCACCACCCGCCCCGCCGTCAACACTCGTGGGACTCTCAGCCGCGGCCTTCCCGCCAACCCAGTCAGCTCACCGGTTCCAGCCGCGACCGCGCGCGTCGCCGCGGCGACGGTCAGCCTCAACCAGCGCCACCTGGCGCTGGGTGAGGCCCGCGGCTACGAGCCAGAGACCTCGGAAGCCCGGTTCCGGTTCGCTCTGTTGGCCTGTTGGTTCGAGCCGATCGAAAACGCTGTCGATGCGGCACAGCGGGCCCGGGAGGGGCTGATCGCGGGCGGCGACCTGACCCACGCCGGCTACCCCCACCTCACGCATCTGTACTACCTGCTGGACTGCTCGCCGTCACTGGCAAGTTGCGTCGCGCGGATGCTCGCCGCGAACTCGTCGAGCAACGCGCGCTCGCTGTGCCTCGACGACCCCTGGCCAACTGGCCGCCCTCGCCGATCGGCCGCTCTTCGCGCCGATCTACGTTGACACCAAACGGACCCCTGACAACGACACCGCCGAACTGCTCCGCCGGCTGCGCTTGGGCCATCTGGGCGACGACAGTCTCCTCGCGGTGATCGTCGAGTTTGCTTTATTACCCCGCGGTGAGCCCACGCTATCCTTGCGCCGCCTAAGTACGATATCTGCCAACTCGCTGCGTGGTCGCGCCCATCCTGTCATCCGTCGCAACCCAGGACAGTTCGACCAGCGTGTTAGCCGGATCCCCGCGTTCGGACAGGTAGAACGGCTCATAAAGGCCGAAGAAGTTGAGGTTGGCGTCAATGTGATTGACCATCGGTGAGTCCCGTTTTTACAGTTCCGCCAAGCAATTCGCTTGCGCAGCGCGCAGGCGGCGTCAAAGCCAGCGAACCCGCCACCGGCGATGACGACCTGATACTTGGCCGGTCCTACGGCGATGCCTCCGCTGGCCGCAGCGGCGCTCGCTGCCGGTTCGACCGGGTTCTCGTGTCAGCGCAATCCCGTTGGGCGCTCTAGACCTCATGTTCGTCCGTTTCGGCGCTGGCCCGGGCGGGCCGGTGAGGCGGCTGCTGTCAGCGTGTGAATGTTGGGCGGGGGATGTTACGGACGTTGGCTTGGGCCAATTTGAGCATTTCGCCGACGCCGCCGGTGAGCACGATCTTCGATGCGGCCAGCGCGAATCCCTTCACCTGTTCTGCGCGGATGTGCGGGGGGATCGACAGCACGTTGGGGTCGGTGACCAGCTCGACGAGCGCTGGGCCGGGATGCGCGAGGGCCTCTTTGAGGCCGGTGCGGACCTCGGTGGGTTGCTCGATGCGCACCGCGTGCAGGCCTGCGCCCTGCGCGATCGCAGTGAAGTTCACCGGGGCGTGGTCGGTTTCGAAGTCGGGCAGCCCGTCCGCCAGCATCTCTAGTTTGACCATGTCCAGCGACGAGTTGTTAAACAGCACGATCTTCACCGGGAGCTGGTGCAGCGCCACGGTGAGCAGCTCGCCCAGCAGCATGCCCAGACCACCGTCGCCGGACATGGAGATCACCTGACGGTCGGGGTAGGCGAACTGGGCGCCGATTGCGTGGGGTAGCGCGTTGGCCATGGTGCCGTGCAGAAACGACCCGATCACTCGGCGGCGCCCGTTCGGGCTCAGGTAGCGAGCCGCCCAGACGTTGCACATGCCGGTGTCCACGGTGAACACCGCGTCATCGGCGGCCAGCTCGTCGAGGATCTGGGCGGCGTATTCGGGGTGGATCGGGACGTGCCGGTCAACGTCGTGGGTATAGGCGTCGATCACGTTTTTCAGGGCCTTTTCGTGCTTGCGCAGCATGCGGTCCAGAAACGACCGGTCGGTCTTCTGCTTCAGCAGCGGCAGAACTACCCGCAGGGTCGCCGCGACGTCGCCGTGCACGGCCAGCTCCAGCGGGGTGCGTCGGCCCAGCCGGGCCGGGTCGTGGTCGACCTGGATGGTGCGTGCCTTGGGCAGGAAGGTGTCGTAGGGGAAGTCGGTGCCCAACAGCACCAGCAGGTCGGCCTCGTGGCTGGCCTCGTAGCAGGCGCCGTAGCCGAGCAGGCCGCTCATGCCGACGTCGTAGGGGTTGTCGAACTGGATCCATTCCTTGCCGCGCAGCGAATGCCCGATCGGGCTGTGCAGCTTGGCGGCCAGCTCCATCACCTCGGCATGGGCGCCGGCCACGCCTGCACCGCAAAACAGCGTCACCGTCTCCGCGGCGTTGAGCCGCTCGGCCAGCTCGCGCACCTGCTCCATGTCGGGCAGCACGGCACCGCGCCGCACTGGTAGCGCACCCTGCTCGCCGGGATGAGCCGTCGGACGGTGTAGCACGTCGCCGGGCAGCACCAGCACACTCACCCCACCCTGGCCCAGCGCGGTCTGGATCGCGATCCGCGCCAGTCGAGGCATCTGGGCGGGCTGGCTGACCAGCTCACAAAAGTGGCTGCATTCACCAAAGATCCGCTCCGGGTGGGTCTCTTGGAAAAACCCCGTGCCGATCTGTTCTGAGGGGATGTGCGAGGCCAGCGCCAGTACCGGCGCCCCGCTGCGGTGCGCGTCATACAACCCCTGGATCAGGTGGATATTGCCGGGCCCGCAGCTACCGGCACACACCGCAAGCCGCCCGGTCAGCTGCGCATCGGCCGCCGCCGCGAACGCGGCGGCCTCCTCGTTACGGACATGGATCCATTCGATGCCCTCGGTACGGCGGACCGCGTCCACGATCGGATTCAGGCTGTCGCCCACGAGTCCATAAATGCGCTCGACACCGGCCTGCCGAAGAGTGTCGATCAACTGCTTGGCCACTGTTGGAGTACTCATAGCAAACGGTCTCCCGATTTCTACTTGCGATTTCTATTTACGCGGTCACGACCAGCCACAGCGTGAGCGTCACCATCGACAGCACGACGCTGAGCACCAGCGCGGAGGACAATTCGCCGGTTTCTTCGGCGTCGTATTTTTGCGCCAGCAGCAGCGGCACCGGTGAGATCGGGAAGGCCACGGTGAGCGCGGCCGCCCGGGCCGTGGTGGCGGCGACTCCCGCCACGTGGCCCACCGCCAGCACCACGAGAGGCTGGATGAGCAGGCTGAACACGGCCAGCCCCACGCCACGCCGGGTCAGGCGCAGCTTTTTCATCTGCGCCAGAGTGATTCCGACGAACAGCAGCGCCACACCGGAGGACGCCTCCCCGAGAAGGGTGAGCGAGTCGCCGATGATCTTGGGCACCGGTGCGGACACCAGCACGAGGATGAACCCAAGCAACGGTGCCCAGACGATCGACTGTTTGAACGTCGACCCGATGGCCAGAGCGATGCCGGTCCCGCGGGTGTGCACCAGAGTGCGGCTGGCTGGTGCGAGAGCGCGTGCCGCGCCGGGTCCATCGGCCGGCCTGGGGCGGTGGGGGGAGGTGATACTCGAGGGGTGCTGCATCAGGATGATGGCGAGCGGGACCATGAGGACGTTGACGACGATCCCGGCGATGGCGATCGGCAGCCCGGCCTGAGCCGGTCCGAGGACCCCGGTGAGGATCGGGATGCCCATGAACGCGAACATGGGTTGCGTTGCGGCCAGGGCGAGCAGAGCACTTTCGTGTAGCTCGCGTCGGAACACGTAGCGCAGCAACACCAGGATCACCACGTCCAGCCCGAGCAGGCCGAGGGCGAGCAGGCCGAACAGTGGCAGTTGGTGGACGAGGGCCGACCGGCTCTGAGCGACCGTGCCGACGAAGAGCGTGGCCGGCAACGCAAACCCGATGACCAGCCGGTTGAGTGCGGTAGCGCGCTCGCCGTCGAATATGCCGCGCCAGCCGGCAAGGTATCCCAAGACGATGAGCAGGAAGACGGGAACAACGAGGTCGATGGTTTTGATCAGTTGGTTCATTCCTGGATTCCTTACACGGGCCGGTCAGTCCGGGTAGGCGGGTGACCAGCGGCGGGTCCGCACGACGTGGCGGAGCTCATCGGCGGACCGCTGTGGTGCCACGCCGTCTTTGACGGCCTGGATGGCCACCGCTTCGGCGATGGTGGTGGCGGCGGCGGGCATGTCGGTGATCTCAGGCAGCACCGCCCCGGTCGGGTCTAGGTGCGCCGGTGCGTGCTGGCCTAGGGCGGTGGCGGCGGCGGTGAACATGGCGTCGGTGACCCGCGTCGCGCCGGCGGCCACCACGCCCAGGCCCATGGCGGGGAAGATGTAGACGTTGTTGCACTGCGCCACTCGACGCGTCGCCCCGTTGTGGGTCACCGGCGGGTAGGGCGAGCCGGTGGCGACCAGGGCTCTCCCGTTGGTCCAGTCCGCCAGGTCCTGTGGGGCGGCTTCGGAGTGCGAGGTGGGATTGGACAGCGGCATGATGATCGGCCGCTTCACGGCCGAGGCCATGTCTTGCACGATCTCCTGGGTGAACGCCCCATGTGCCGTGGACAGCCCGATCAGGCAGGTGGGGTGCACGTGGCGCACCACGGTGGCCAGGTCCAGCGCGGCCCGGTTGGTGGTGTCCACGCCCCAGCCGGTGAGCAGGTCGGGGCGTTTGGCGTAGCGGCGCTGGCCCGCGGTCAGGTCCTGCTGGCCGGCCAGCAGCAGTCCTCCGATGTCGATGACGTGGACCTGGTCGATGGCGTCCTGCTCGCTGGCGCCGTCGGCCACCATGGCACTCACGAGCTGGTCGAGCACCCCGATCCCGGCCGCGCCGGCACCCAGCATCACGATGCGTTGCTCGGCTAGCCGCACCCCACTGGCTCCGGCCGCGCCGGCCATCGCCCCGGCCACCACCGCCGCGGTGCCTTGGATGTCGTCATTGAAGGTCAAAAGCTGGTCGCGGTAGCGGTCCAGGATCGGGGCGGCGTGGGCGCCGGCGAAGTCCTCCCACTGCAACAGCACGTTTGGCAGCTCCGCGCGTACTGCCTGGACGAACGCATCGACGAACGCGTAGTAGTCCCCGCCGGTGATGCGCTCGTGGCGCCAGCCCAGATACATCGGGTCGGCGCGCCGCTCTGGGTTGTCCGTGCCGACGTCGAGGATGATCGGCAGGGTGCGGGCCGGGTCGATGCCGCCGACAGCGGTGTAGAGGGAGAGCTTGCCGATCGGGATGCCCATGCCGCCGGCCCCTTGGTCGCCCAGGCCGAGGATGCGTTGGCCGTCGGTGACCACGATGACGTCGACGTCTTCGCGGGAGCGGCTGCGCAGGATCTCGCGGATGCGGTCCCGGTCCGGGTAGGAGATGAACAGGCCGCGGGGGCGGCGGTAGATCTCGCTGAACCGCTCGCAGGCGGCGCCGACGGTCGGGGTGTAGACGAGGGGCAGCGTGTCGGCAATGTGATCCGACAGCACCTTGTAGAACAGCACCTCATTGGTGTCCTGCAGCGCGCGGAGGTTGATGTGGCGCTCCAGGTCCCGAGACGTGACGTCCGACCCTTGCACGGCCAGCAGCGCCTGCCAGGCACGCTCGGCCTGCTCCTGCAGCGTCTCCACCGTCGGCGGCAGCAGCCCACGCAAACCCCACCGGTCCCGCTCCGCGTCGCTGAACGCGGTGCCGCGGTTGGTCAGTGGGTTGGTGAGCAGTTGCTGAGCCAGTGGTTCCAGCCCCGGCGGCGGAGTGGCCGCGCGGCGGCTGTCGGTGTTGTCGGTCAAGGCGGTCATCGCAAACTCCTTCTAGATGAGGGATGGGGATGGGTTGATGCGGCCGGTGACGGCCGTCCCCAGCGGACGCGGCGTCCGGTCGGTCCTGTTCGGCCCGGTGCGGTAGGCACGGCTCTGTTAGTGCGGGTGCTCGGCTGGAAAACGAACCGGGCCCGCAGCTGCAAGGTGAACATCAGCAGTAGCGACGGGATCAGCCCGATCGCGCCGCCCAAATCGCCAGTGCGCAAGTACCACCACTCGACGAATAGCACCATCACCGGGAACGCGATACCAAAGCACACGTCGCCGTGTGAGCAACGAATCACCGATCAAGACGCGCACTCGTGACTCCTCTCGGCCGGCTCGGCTTGGTGGTGACCAGAACCGCCGGCAAAACCCGACGGCAGCCCATCGCGCGGTGTTCGGCGGATGCCTTCTGGCCACAACTGGGTGAGCTCGTTCTCGATCCGCTACGTGGCCACTCTTGTCCGATTGGGAGTAGCGTCTGCATACACGCGGTCGATGAACGTCCCCGCCTCCGTCCCTGCTCGGAAGCTTTGTCACATTGAAAATTATGCGTCGATAAGCGCGGCTGGACATGTCCAGAAATACTCATCGACGGTACTCAATTGACACCGGCCTGCGGACGGTCGGAGGGTGATGCGGTCGAGCGTTCCCTCGGTTACACCAGGTCGGAAGGAGGCAGCGCCGGTAAGGGTGAGCGAGCTGGTGATGATCGCGAGTACTGGCAATTCTGCCAGCACAACGATGACCGCAGGAATCGGGGCCGGCCCAAACGATCGACTGCTTGATGGTTGACCCGATGGTCAGCGCGACACCGGTGCTTCGATTCTCGATCGGCATACCCGCTGCGGGGAGTCGTACTGGAAGGCTGCTGGAGCCGGATGATGGCCAGGGCGACCATGAACGCGATGTGGCGTCCCGCGCCAGGTTGCGGTCGTCCGGCCGGGCGGGTGCCGGCCGGACGGCCACGGCAGGCTTGCAAGCCGCCGGTCAGGATTATGCGCCGTTGTCTATTCCGAGGTCTCGGTGCGGGTGGCCGACCATCGTCTTTGGGTTGATGATCTGGTCGAAATCGGATGCCGATACGCCCAGCGCCAGCGCGGCGTCGCGCAGTGTGGTGTTTTCGTTGTCGGCTTTGTGCGCAATTGCGGATGCCTTGTCGTAGCCGATGTGTGGACTGAGTGCGGTGACGAGCATCAGTGAGCTGTCGACGTACGCCTCGATCTTGTCGCGGTCGAGTTGCGTGCCCTCGATGCTGTAGCGACGCAGCTTGTCGGCTGCGTCGCCGAGGATGCGCGCGCAGTGCAGAACGTTGTTGATGATGATCGGTCGCATCGCGTTCAGCTCGAAATTGCCTTGGGCGCCGGCGCCCGCCACGATCGAGTCTTCGCCAATCACCTGCAGGCAGACCATCACCATCGCTTCCTGCTGGGTCGGGTTGACTTTCCCCGGCATGATCGACGAGCCCGGCTCGTTGGCCGGCAGGCGCAGCTCCCGCAGCCCGGCGCGGGGCCCGGAAGCCAGCCAGCGCATGTCGTTGGCGATCTTCAGCAGTGCGACCGCCACTCCGCGCAGGCCGGCACTCACCGCCACCATCGCATCCAGCGAGCCCTGCGCGGCGAACTTGTTCCGTGCGGTGATCAGCGGCAGCCCGGTCAGCTCGGCGAGCTTCCCGGCGATCGCATCACCGAACCCGTTGGGCGCGTTGATCCCGGTGCCGACGGCGGTGCCGCCGGCGGCGAGCTCACACACCCCGTCGAGGGAGCGTTCGAGCCGATCGGCTCCGGCGCGCAGCTGAGCTGCCCAGCCGGACCATTCCTGACCGACGGTCAGTGGGGTCGCGTCCTGCAGATGAGTGCGGCCGATCTTCACGACGTCGACCCACTCGACCGCCTTCGCCCAGATCGCATCGGCGAGCTCGTGCACCCGCGGCAGCGTGTGCTCGCGGATCGCGAACAGGGTGGCCAGGTGCATCGCGGTCGGAAAGGTGTCGTTGGACGATTGGCTCATGTTGACGTGGTCGTTGGGGTGCACCGGGTGCTTGGAGCCCAGTTCGCCGCCAAGCAACTGGCTGGCCCGGTTGCCGATCACCTCGTTGACGTTCATGTTCGACTGCGTGCCCGACCCGGTCTGCCACACGTACAGCGGAAACTCCGCATCGAGCTTTCCGGCGATCACTTCGTCCGCGGCGGCGACGATTGCTTCGGCCAGTCGGCGGTCGAGCCGTCCGCCGGCGGCGTTGAGCTGGGCGGCGGCCTTTTTCACGTAGCCGTACGCGTGGTAGACCGCCTCGGGCATGTGGTCATCGCCGATGGAGAAGTGGATCAGCGAGCGTTGGGTCTGCGCGCCCCAGTAGTGCTCGGCCGGTACCTCGACCTGGCCCATCGAGTCGCTCTCGACCCGGGTGCCGGTCGCGCCGGTGCCGATCGGCACCCGGCGCAGCGTCGGTGTCGGTGTCGGTGTCGGTGTGGTGGTCGGTGTTGTGGTCACCGGGCCACCCCCAGCTCCGGGAGGACCGCCTGCCACATGACTTCGTGCGCCGCCTGTCCCCAACTGTCGGCCGCTCTGGCGGCGCCGCCGTCCGCTACGCCGGCTCGGCCCACCGCAACGGCCGTGATGCCCGAGGAGGGGCACCGGTTTGCCACCGCCGGCAGTAGCGACGCTCCTGGTGCGCTGACCTGCACTTGTCCCGTTACCGTAGTCATAGATTAACTCCTCATCTGTGTACTGACGCCGTGTTGTCGTGACTCCGGGAAAATCGGTCGACGCCGACACCCGCCCGACCAAAGTCCAACATCGCCCGCTTGCCTATCCGGCTCGCTGCCACCACGGGCGCGCCGCCGATTAGCGGGATACGGGCGAAGCAGACGGGTTGCATACTTTCTAACGGTGGGTCCCGCTCATGCGCCCGGGGGAACAAATCCAAATCTGGATCGTGGTCGCCGCGGCAAGCAGGACGAGCGGCAGCATGGGAGCAGCGAAACGTAGCTCCTTGAGCAATATGCCGGCGAGTGCCGCCCCGGTAATCAGCGCGCAAAGCTGCCTGAAGCTGACGCCCATTTTTTTTGGTGTCCCACCTGCCGCGGAATTGAGGGCGGTCGTGAGCATACCTGTGAAATAGGTCGTGGTCTGGTGTATGCGCAGTGCCCAGATACTCTGGCCGCCCATAGCTACCGACGCCAGAGCGATCATGCTCAGCGTGATGATGCCGTGCGGGTGGGAATCGTTAGCAAGCCAGGTGATCAGGACAACGAGTAGCAGTATGTTTTCGGCTATGAGCAGGGCTCGGGAATTGTTCGCGTGACGGTTTAGCACCCCCGCCCAGATAACCTCGCCGACGATGCAGCCGGCGACCGCGGTGACGGTGGGGGTGATCAGGACGGCATTGCCGGTCGCCAGTCCGTAACCGACCGTGACCAGATTACCGGTCACGATGCCGGCGAATGCGTTACCCAGCCCGAAGAACGAGACGACGTCGACGGCACCCGCGCACGCGGCAAGCAGCACCGCGATGGCGGAAACCCCAGTAAGCCGGGAGTCGCGGATAGCGGGCATTACAGGGACTCCATCAGCTGGGTTCGGCGGTGGATGGAGCGAGAGCCCAGCCACGCGGGCCGCAAGCCCGACAGCGACACCGATCGCGGTGCCGACCAGGCGGACAATAGGCTGGTGCCAGGCTTCATGCGGGCTGAGTTTGGCCACGACCACCACGACCGTCGTCGTGATTGCGCCGGTGGCCTGGCGCCATCTGACAGTTCCGCTATCCGCTGCCCCGCGCGGGCATCACGACAATCGTCTCTGGCTAGACGGGTTGCCACATCGCATCTTGCCGCGCGCAGGGTTTCCAGCTCGGAGGTAATCGGGGCGGCCGTGTCTGCCAACCCGGCGCCGAGCGCCGCCCGCTTGCCCTTCTCTCTCAGCTCCAGCTGCGCCAGCCGCAGCTCGTCGCGCACCAGCCGGGACACCTGCTCGGACGGTTCGGCGACCAGCTCGGCGGTGGACTGCTTGCGCAGCTCGCCCTGCTCGCTGCTTTTGATCATGGCGCTGGCGTCTCCCGTTGCCCAAGATGGCAGGCGCGGCCAAAGCGAGCCGGTGGCATAAGTGCCCCTTTCTTTCCTTTCCGGCCTGCGGGCTGTGCCCGGGCTGGCGATGTCCTTGACTCATCGGTGTGCCCACTCTTGCGAGGCCACCCGTCGACGCGCCCCCGTGGAGCTCCCCGGGTACGTCCCGGGAATCCGCGCTGGGCAAAGACCCGGGCTGGCCTGTGCTGGGTGGACGAGTGGGCTGAGCCACGGGACCGCCCAGGGTCGCTGGTGGTGTATCCCTGTGGGTTTCCCGGGGAAGTTCACGGGGGTGATGGCGTGTGGAACGAGCAATTCTGTGTGATGCCTGACGGGCTTGGTCGGTGTTGTCGACGTCGGTACCAAGCCGGGCGATTGATTCTCGCAATGTGAGCTCTCTGGGGTGATGCGGTCAGATGTCGACTTCTCACGTCATCTCCTTCGCGAAGCGGGGAGAGTTGTGGACGCCCGCCCGGCAGGGAGCGGACAACCGCTCCCACGCCTGCGCAGACCGACGGACCGACGGAATCAAGTGGGGACACACGCGCAACGAGGAGGCCAGCTCGTGCGCGGCGCCAGCCCAGGCGCGGCCGACCGGCCTGTCGACAGTATGTGCGCCGATGCGGGTAGCTCCGTTGGTTCCCCGCCGATGAGCACCACCCACCGCAACGCCCTCATCATCATCGGGATCGCATGCCTGGTCGGGACCGCCTTCGGCGTCTCGTTCACCCTCGCGCTAGACCGACCCAAGCCGCACGAGGTCCCAGCCGGCATCGTCGTCACTCCCTCGACGCGTCAAGCCGCCGCCGACCTCGAAGCGCATACCCAGGGCGGCCTCGCATTCCGTCCCTATCCCACGACAGCCGCCGTTGAGCAGGCCCTCGACCAGCAGCTGATATACGCCGGTCTCGTGCCGTCCGGGGCCGGTGCCCAGCTACTCGTCGCCAGCGCCGCGGGAAGCTCGGTCGCTGAGGTCTTCGAGCGGGCCGCCGGAACACAGATCGTCGTCGTGGACGTGCGCCCGCTCCCGGACGGTGACTCGTCCGGCCTGCTGCCCTTCTACCTGACTCTGGCCGCGACCGTCACAGGCTTTGTGACGATGTTCCAGCTCCGCACGCACGCGTCCCGGTTGTCCTTACGGGCCTGGCTGCTGTGTGTCTTGAGTGTGGCCGCCATTACCGGGGGCATGCTCGCGATCCTGACGGGTACCGTGACGGGCTCGCAGCACGGCCCCCTGCCCGTGGTCTGGGCGGCGTTAACCGCCATGATCGTGGTGGCAGCGCTGTGGGCCTCCACGATGCAGGTGCTCGCCGGCCCATGGACGTTCATCCCTACATTCGTATTCCTCATGGTGGTGGGGATCCCGTCGTCCGGCGGTGCCGTTGCGACTTCGCTCCTGCCCGCCTTCTACCGCTTCCTCGCTCGGTTCGTCCCGTCGGGTGCCGCCGTCGAAACCATTCGCGATGCGCTCTACTTCCGCGACACCCAGGACGCCGAGCCGATCGCCGTCCTGGCGGCGTGGATCGTTTGCCTGATCGCGGCGCTGCTGCTCGCGGCGCGGCTTCGCGGGCGGACCCCAGGTGGACAGCCGTACCACCCTGGGCGGTGCACACCGCCGGCCGACCCGCCGCGCTCGTGCGCCTCACGACCATCACCTCACCGCGGCTGCCCGTCACCATCGGTGATGCCGCGTTCCACTTCGCCGACCAAAGAGCGTTCCTCAGCGTGGCCGGGCCGTTCCTGCCGGCGCAGGAGCTAGGACCGCGCCTGCCCATGACCGACCTGCGCTACGCATGGGCAGCCCATAGTGATGCGCAGCTGTTCGGCCCGGCGGCACAGCAGGCCGCGAAGGCAACGGCCGAGCAAGCCAAGCAGCCAGAGCCCACCGCGCTGCTGTCGGCCGAGTTGAGTCGAACGTATGTTCGCGTTCTGATGTGACCGTGTCCGACCGGGCGAAACGTCGTCTCGAAGTGGAGAGTTGGGTAGACGGATGGGTGTGAACAACCGGTCGACACCGCCGAGCGCGACGGCGCCGATCTGCTGCAGGTGGAGGTCCGCGACGACGGACGCGGTGGCGCCGCTGTGGCCCAGGGCACCGGGCTGCTCGGGCTCAAGGCCGTCTGCGCGGCAGTCAGACCTAGGCTCACCCCCACCACCACCGGCCTCCAGACCAGCAGACCACCAGACCACCAGACCACCCTCACAGTCAGACCTCAAGGGTCGACAAACGTAGTCGCTCTTCCCGCCCAGCAGATCCTCACCGCCGAAGACCCACTCCCACCCGACTACGCGACGCTCACGCGCAGATCCGCTTGCGAGAGACTGCGCACCAAATTGATAAGAGTCGGGTCGAGGCTCTGGCGGCCGTGTTGCCGGTCGGCACGGTGGTCGACGAGCTGGTTGTGATGTCGGGTCCGGGCTGGACTTCACGCGCTTGCAACGGCGGCTGGCCACTCGCCTTGTCGAGCCGGGCGCCCCGGTAACCATGGTGGTGTTCAATCTCCTCGTCGCCCAGGAGAAGGATCCGTCGCGGCACTACGACCTGACCGCTCCGGCGGATGTCGTTGTATCCGGCTGAACAGCACTGCGCGCTGGCGAGCCGGGCGCTGGGCCCGGTGCGTGGCTCACACCGGGGATCCCCCAACGAAATCCCCGGGGGGCACCCAGGGACTTACCCGCGTGCGCGCGTTCTTAGGCCGCATAACAGTGGGCGGGAGTCCGGCACAACGTTCACGGAGAACCAGATGACCGACATCGCCCCCCACGGGCTGCACCACGTCACCGCGATCGCCTCAGACCCGCAGCGCAACGTCGACTTTTACACCCAGGTGCTGGGGCTGAGGCTGGTCAAACAGACCGTCAACTTCGACGCCCCCGACACCTACCACCTCTACTACGGAGACCACACCGGTGCGCCCTCCACCCTGCTGACCTTCTTCCCATGGCGCGCGGTGCCACCGGGTCGAAACGGTGCCGGCTTGACCACCGCCACCGCGTTCAGCATTCCGCCGGAGTCACTGGGCTGGTGGCAGCGCCGATTGGCCGAGCTCTCGGTGGACGCCGACTCGCCCACCAGCCGCGACGGAGAAGAGGTGCTACGGCTGCGCGACCCCGACGGGCTGGTGCTCGACCTGATCGCCTCCCCGGGGGATGGACGCTCGGGATGGGACGGCGCGGCCGGGGTGCCCGCCGAGCACGCCGTGCGGGGGTTGCACTCGGTGACCATGTCCGAGGCACAACTGGAGCCCACCCAACGGCTGCTCACCGAGCTGCTGAGCATGCAACCGGCTGGCGAGGCCGGGACGCGCAGCCGGTTCACCATGACCGGGCCCGACGGTGGCACCGTGGTCGATCTCGAGGCAGACCGCTCAGGGCGTGGCCTTCAGGCCGGAGGCACCGTCCACCACATCGCGTTCCGAGCCCCTGACCAGGCCACCCAGGCCCGCTGGCGCGAACAGCTGGTTGAGGCTGGGCTGCGGGTTACCGAAATCATCGATCGGCGCTACTTCACCTCCATCTACTTCCGTGAACCCGGCGGGGTGCTGCTGGAGATCGCCACCGATCAACCCGGGTTCACCGTCGACGAACCCCTGCTCGAGCTGGGCCAGCGGCTCAAGCTGCCGCCCTGGCTTGAACCCGACCGTGACCAGATCGCCGCCGCCCTGCCGCCGATCCGGCTCGACCACACCGGCCCACATGAGCGGCCGGCGCCGGCGAAGCAGCCGGAGGCCGAGGTATGAACGAGCTGTTGGAGCGTCCGCACGTGTGGCTCCCGGGCACCGCGGACCCCCCGTTGTTGCTGCTGCACGGCACGGGCGGTGACGAACACGACCTGCTGCCGCTGCGCCAGCACCTCGCCCCCGCCGCGCCCGCGCTCGCGGTACGCGGGACCGTGCTGGAAAACGGCATGCCCCGGTTCTTCCGGCGGCTGCCCGACGGGGTCTTTGACGAGGCCGACCTCATCGCGCGGGTGGACGAGCTCGCCCGGTTCCTGGGCGCGGCCGAGAAGGCATACGACGTCCGGCCGGGGAGCTGGATTGCGGTCGGGTTCTCCAACGGCGCGAACATGGCCTCGGCGCTGTTGCTGCGCCGACCGGACACCCTCGCCGGGGCTGTGCTGCTCGCCGCGATGGTGCCATTCCAGCACCCGCCCGCCGCCGATCTCCGCGGCAAACGCGTCGCGGTGGCCAACGGGCGCCGCGACCCGATGGCCACCCCCGCTCTAACCCAGACCCTGGTCGACCAGCTACGCGCCCGAGGCGCGGCGGTCACCGTCCTGTGCCATCAGGGCGGGCACACCGTCGACCCCCATCAACTCCCCACGCTGGCCGCATTCCTCGGTGAGAGCGCACACCATGGCTGACGCTCGAGTGCTGGTGCTCGGGGCCACCGGGGGCCAGGGCGGCGCCGTTGTTGATGCGCTCCTTGCGCGCGGCCGGAAAGTGCGCGCCCTGCTACGGGATCCGGCCAGCCGTTCGGCCCGGCGGCTGGCTGAACAGGACGTAGAGGTCGTCGCTGGATCGTTCGACGACACGGAATCGCTGGCGGTGGCGATGCAAGGCGTGTCCGGAGTGTTCGCGCTGACCACGCCGTTCGAGGCCGGCGTGCACGCCGAGGTCCGCCAGGGGCGCGCCATCGTGGCCGCGGCGCGCCAGGCGCGAGTGCCGCATCTGCTGCTCAGCTCGGTGGCCGGAGCCAACCAACACACTGGCGTGCCGCATTTCGACAGCAAGGCCGTCATCGAAACCGAGATCGCCACCGCCGGCGTGCCCTACACCATCCTGGGCCCGACCTACTTTTTCGACAACGCCCTCGGGGGAACCGACCAGATCCTCGGCGGGGTGCTCGAGCTGCCGCTCCCGTCGGACCGGCCACTGCAGCAGCTGGCCCGACCCGACCTCGGCGCCTTCGCCGCCGAAGTGCTCGCCCACCCCGACCGCTACCTGAGCAAACGCATCGAGTTGGCCAGCGACGCGCCCACGCCCGCACAGATGGCCACCGCCCTGAGCGGCGTCCTGGGCCGCCCGGTGCGGTACGAGCCCGTGCCGCTAGAGGCAATCGGCAACCCGGACATGCATGCCATGTGGAAGTTCCTGAACGGACCCGGCTACCAGGTCGACATCACCGCCCTCCGCGACGCCCACCCACACCTCAACTGGACTAGCTTCGCCGACTGGGCCAGCCACACCTTCGCAGCGGCATCATGACCAACCCATCCCCCCGCGCACCCGCCTTGCCGCCGATCCCCTACCCCCGACTGGCGCGACACCCTGCAACCATCCAAAGGAGCGGTGCGCGTCGACGAGTACCTCACCGTGCCAGCGCACCCCGAGCTGTACGCCTGCGGGCACATCGCGGCGGTGCCCGGCCCGGCCCGGCGCACGCGATGACCGCACAGCACGCCCAGCGCCAGGGCGTGGTCGCCGGCCGGAACGTCGCCGCCTCGCTCGGCTACGGCGAACAGCGCCCGTACCGGCGCCGGGCGATGATCGTCGTGGCCTGGAGCGGATCGACCGCCATCGTGCGGGCAGTGCAGGTGCTCGCCGGCGTCGGCTGGATCTGCGTCGTCGCCGACCTTGGCGCGAGCATCCAGGTCTTCCTCCCCGCCTGGCTACAGGCCCGCGCCCTGACCATCTACCAGGTGGTGCTATTTGGCTGCTTCGCCGGCAGCGCCGCGGGCTGGGGCCTGGTGGCCCAGTGGTTCGGACAGCCCGCCGCATTCACCGCCGCCGGGTTCTGCTGCTGGCCGCCACTGTCGACAAGGCGCCCACCGTCGAGCATCTGATCGAGGTGAAGACCGCCCACGTCCGCGCCGTCCCACCGCCGGTCAACACGTCGTGACCGCTACCAGACAGGAGCAACCCATGCACGAGAGGGCCGCCCACACCCAGTTCGACCCGACAACCTTCCTGGTCGCCCCGGCCCGAGCCTTCGAGGACCTACGGGCCGGCGAGATGTTGCGGGCCCCCAGCCGGACCCTGATCGACGCCCACGCCTCCGCCTTCCTGGTCGTACCGCCCGACAACCACCCGGTCCACTACGACGCCGAGTGGGCAGCCCGCCACAGGCACACCGCAGCGGCGTTACACGGGCTCCAGGTGCTGGCCTTCACCGCGCACAAATACTTGCTGCGCCGCCGGGTCTCATAATGGCCACCCTCGCACTCGGCGTGGTGTCGAACGTCTTCTACTTTGTCGCCGACCTCGCCGGCGCCACGACTTGGTACGGCGAGCTGCTTGGTGCCGAGCCACGAAGGACGATGCCGCAGCTGGTCGAGTTCGACGTCGGTGGGGCTGTCCTCACCCTGCACGCCGCCGACGAGTTCAACGCTGGTAGGCCTGGCATCGGCACCGTCGCCTACTGGACGACGTCCGACGTGGATAGCGCAGTGGCGGTATGCGTGGCCAGAGGAGCCACCGTGCATCGCGGCCCCAAGACCGTCTTTTCCGGCGACCGGTTGTGCCAGGTGCTCGACCCGTTCGGCAACCTGCTCGGGCTGCGGCAACCGGCCACAACCTAAACGCCGGAGCCCGCTTCCGCCAAACCTTGCGACCCGGAAAGATCTACTCTCACGACCTGATACACAGCAAAGGATGACGTGGTGAACGCAGGAGAAGTTAGCTATCGCAAAGATCAGTCCCCGCCACAAACCTATCGAATCCACCTTCGAAGCGACGAATTCCAGTTTGAGAACGAAATCCACGCCACCCAGGTCGATCGCGAGGACGGCTGGACTGTGTTCTGGGCCGGTAACGACGTCTTCCTGCGCATCCGAGACGAACACATCGTCAGCCTCGAGCATCTCGACTGACGCTCGCCGGCTCGGGCTCGATCGGGACGCCTCGACCACCGCACACCAGTTCTGCCGTCGTCACCACGCCGAGCAGTCGACCCGGGCCGCCCGCCATCGGCTGATCGCTGGAGCGCACGGCCGCGCCGAGGAGGAAGCCGACCAACGCGAGCAGCGAGGCGACCAGCGAATACCCGGGAACGCCGGCAAGCGCGAAGCCGATGAAGACGACGTTGCCGGTCATGTTTGCGATGAACACCGGCCGAGGGCCAGGATGCTCACCGCATCGACCACGCCGGTCGCAACGGTGGAGCAGCAGTAGCAGCGCTGGCAGCGAACCTCGCACCGGGTGGTTGAACCACGCCTACAGGCCTGACCTCAACGCGAGGAGATCGTCACTGCCACGAGTCCCTCTCGGCCCGGGCCATCCGAGAACTGCTCGAAGGTCGGGGCTAGCGAGCCTTGAGCCAGGTGAGAACCGCCAGGACGCGGCGGTGATCGTCGGAGCTGGCGGGAAGCCGCAACTTGATGAGGATGTGTTGGACGTGCTTTTGGACCGTGGTCTCGGTGACCCACAGAGCGCGCGCTATTCCGCCGTTGGACCGCCCCTCGGCGATCAGAGCGAGCACCTCACGCTCGCGGGCGCTCAGCACAGCCAGTGGGTCGTCCCTGCGCTGCGCGTCGAAGAGTTCCTTGACCAGCGAAGGGTCGACTACGGAGCCACCCTTCAGGATCCGTTCGAGAGTATCGATGAACTCTTCGACGTCGGTGACCCGGCTCTTGAGGAGGTAGCCCACCCGCTCCGCGCTGGCCAACAGCTCCATTGCGTCCTTGAGCTCGACATGAGCCGACAAGAGCACGATCCCGACGTCCGCAAACTCATCACGGATCTGGCGAGCAGCCGCGAGCCCTTCCGTGCGGTGCGTCGGTGGCATTCGGATGTCGATGATGGCTAGGTCCGGACGGTGTTCGCGGACCAGGTCGAGCAGCCGCACAGCGTCCCCCGCCTGACCGACCACATCAAAGCCGGACCGCCGGAGCAGGCTGGTAACCCCTTCGCGGACGAACACATCATCGTCGGCCACGACAACCCGGCCACGACCCCCGGCTCCGTCTTCGAGTTGCTCGTCGACCGGGAGGCTTCGGGGCGCTGGTGTCGTCATGAGGACCACCTCCGACGGCGCGGAACCGGCGTTGAGAGTACCGCGCACGGGGACACGACACGCCGCTAAGGCGAAGGCCAAATACTGGCTAGCCGTGACGACAGCGAGTCTCGCGCCGGGTGAGGCTATCTGCCAGCTGTGAGGCCAGGTCCGTTTGGCCCAGCTGTTTGGCTTGTCCGCCTTCGATCGCGAGGAGTCCCCCGATGACCGACCTGGGCTACAGCGCCGCGAAGACACAGGTCGGACAACCCAGCGAGACCACCGTCGCCACCCTCTACGCGGTACCCGCCAAGTCAGTGCTGATCTTTCGGATTGCCGCGCTCAACGTCGTGAAATCTCCTTCCCGCGACCCGTCGCCAAAGGCGGCCTGCGAGACCGCGACATCCACGCCGGTCAGCACCACGTCCCGCTGGCCAGCCTGCCAGTCGGTGACGCCCGCCGACCGGCCCACGAAGTTCGACCCGCCCACCGCTATCGGAAATCCCCTATGGAAAGGAACTGTCATGCCGCACATCACCGTGGGACACGAGAACACCGCAGAGATCAACCTGCACTACACCGACCGGGGTACCGGGCAGCCGGTCGTGCTGATCCACGGCTACCCGCTCTCCGGGGCGTCCTGGGAGAAGCAGGAGCAGGCCTTGCTGGACGCCGGATATCGCGTGATCACCTATGACCGGCGCGGTTTCGGCCAGTCCAGCCAGCCCAGCGTGGGCTACGACTACGACACCTTCGCCGACGACCTGGACAAGGTGCTGACCGCGCTGGACCTGACCGATGTGGTGCTGGTCGGGTTCTCCATGGGCACCGGCGAGGTCGGCCGCTACCTGGCCCGGCATGGCGGCGCACGGGTGGCCAAGGCGGCGTTCCTGGCCTCCCTGGAGCCGTTCCTGCTCAAGACCGACGACAACCCCACCGGCGTGGACGGCAGCGTCTTCGACGGCATCCAGGCCGCCGCCAAGGCCGACCGCTACGCCTGGTTCAGCGCGTTCTACAACGACTTCTACAACCTGGACGAGAACCTCGGCTCCCGGATCAGCGACGAGGTCGTGCGGGCCAGCTTCGCGGTGGCCTCCGGCGCCGGCGCCAAGGCCTCCTGGGCCGTGGTACCCAGCTGGCTGACCGACTTCCGCGCGGACCTCCCGAAGATCGCCGAGACCGGCGTACCCACGCTGATCGTGCACGGCACCGGTGACCGGATCCTGCCCATCGACGCCAGCGGGCGGGAATTCGCCAAGCGGCTGCCCAGCGCGAAGTACGTGGAGATCGACGGCGCGCCGCACGGATTCCTATGGACCCACGCCGACGAAATCTCCGACCTGCTGCTGAAGTTCCTGGCCGAGTAAACGGCCTCGTGAGTGGCAAGTGGCCCTCTCGGGCCACCTGCCACTCACCGCCGTCTACGTGCCGTGGCCGGCGAAAATGGGGCGCTTGAGCACCGACGGCACCGAGGTGGCCACCCGCTCGCTGGTCTGGTGCGTCGGCGTACGGCCGGAGACCCTGTTCGAGGGCCTGGACGTGCCGACCGTGAAGGGCCGGGTGACCGTCGACGAGTACCTCACCGTGCCGGGCCACCCGGAGCTGATCGTCTGCGGGGACATCGCGGCGGTGCCCGACCCGGCCCGGCCCGGCGAGCTCTGCGCGATGACCGCACAGCACGCCCAACGCCAGGGTGTGGTCGCCGGCCGGAACGTCGCCGCCTCGCTGGGCTACGGCGAACAGCGCCCGTACCGGCATCGCGGCCTCGGCTTCGTGGTCGACCTGGGTGGGGTGAAGGCGGCCGCCAACCCGCTTGGCATACCGCTGTCCGGCTTCCCGGCTTTTGTGGTCACCCGTGGCTACCACCTGATGGCGATGCCCGGCAACCGCATCCGGGTCGCGGTGGACTGGCTGCTCGACGCGCTGCTGCCCAAGCACAATGTGCAGCTCGGCCTGGTGCGCTCCGGAGCGGTGCCGCTGGACTCCGCCGATCCGGGACTGCCCACCTCCCCCGCGCGCCGCACCGGCCGGTCCGGAGGAGCGCTGACCCGAGTTGGTCGCACGCGCCCCGCGGGTCTTCACATCCGGGAGCTCTGTAATACCCGCACATAGCCTCGGCAGAACGCTGGGACAACAGTCCATAGCGGCCGCTGGCTCTGTGACACCCGCACATAGCTTCAGCAGAACGCTGGGCAACAGTCCATAGTCGTGGCGGTAACCCGTTTCTACGGTTGTGCCATGGATACCGAATTCGTGTGGTTGTTCATCTGCTATGGGGTCCTCATCCTGGGTCCGTTCATGATCCCAGTCGTCCATGCCTTGATCGACGCCGTGAAGGCAGTTACTCGTGGCCTCCGCCGCAATCTCGTCGAACGACCCGACGAAACCCTACAACCCGCAGCCGCTTAAAAGATCTTCGTTTACGTATGTCAATACATGGCCACGCCGGCGTTGATGTTGAGGTCTTCACCGGTGATGGAGAGCGCCTCGGCTGAGGCGAGGAAGGCACAGGCATCGCCAATCTCTGACTCGGTGACCATGCGGCGCAGTGGCGCGTCTTTGAGGAACTCCGCGCGGAACTCCTCCTCGGACACGCCCTGAGCGCGGGCCTGCTCACGGAAGACCCCGTCGAGCCGTGGACCACTCACTGCACCGGGACAGATCGTATTCACCCTGACCCCGTGCGGTCCGAGCTCGACCGCGAGGGTCCGGACCAGACCGACAACTCCCAGCTTCGCCGCCGCGTACGTGGAGCGGCCGGCCAGCGGCCGCTTCCCGACGATCGACCCGATCGCAATGAGGCTTCCGGACCCTTGCTCGATCATCGCCGGTGCGAAGGATCGGAAGGTAAGAAAGACGCCGTCGAGATTGACCGCCTGCGTCTCGCGCCATTCGGCCAAGGTCAGCTCGACCATCGGTTTGGTAGGGCCGGAGATGCCGGCGTTCGCCACCACGGTGTCGACCCGGCCGAAATGCCCCAACACCGTGTCCGCGAGTGCAATGAGCGCGGCCTCGTCGGTGACGTCGCAGACCACGGGCAGGTGGTTGCCGTGGCCGAGTGACTTCAACTCTTCAGTGGTCGCGATGAGCGACTCAGCGGAACGGCCGGTGTAGGCGACCTGCGCGCCGTGAGCGGCCAACTGTGTGGCGATCGTGCGACCGAGGCCTTGGTTGCCTGCGGTCACCACACAGACCTGTCCAGCTAGTCGGTCACTCAGCAGCGATGATGGCTGGGCACTCGCCGCGGCTGTACTCATCGTGAACTCCTCTTGTACGCCGAGATGTGGTCAGTCGGATCAGTGCGGCGCGCGGGCTACCTCTGCAGGTAGCGCAACGCTTGGGTCGCGGCGTTGGCGCCGCACATGCCGTGCGCGCCGGGGCCGGGTGGGGTGGCCGCCGAGCAGAGGTACGTCCCCGGCACGCCCAGCCCGTAGGGCGAGAGGGTGGCGCGCGGGCCGAACACCAGCTGACGGATGTCCTTGGCGCCGGTCACGATGTCGCCGCCGACGTAGTTCGGG
>DATHIT010000846.1:0-9353 GCA_035489915.1 Pseudonocardia sp.
CGACGCCGACCACCGGACGCACACCGACCCGGTCGCCTCGGAGCTCGCCCGGCACGTCCGGGACGCGCGCGCCGAGCGGGCCGGGGTGACCGGCAACGAGGAGTGGGGCGCGTGGTGGGAGGCCGTGCTCGCCGATCCGGAGCTCGGCCCGCTGGTGGACGCCCGGTCCGCCACGGCGATCGCGCATTCCGGCGGGAGCAAGCTCACCCTCGAGCAGCAACGGGTGGTGCTGCGGGAAGCCGGCTTCAGCACGGTCACCACCGTGTGGCAGTGCGGCGACGACTTTGTCCTGGTGGCGGTGCGCTAACGCACCGCGGGCGCAGTAGCAGCTAGATGCCGTACTTGCCGGGGGCGAGCACCCGGTTGGGGTCGAGTGCGCCCTTGACCGCGCTGGTCACCGCCGCGAGCCCGGGGAGCCGGCTCATCGCCCGTTCCTGCCAGTCGGTCGGGGTGCGCCCGATGGGGTAGCCGAGTTTGTCGTAGGCGGCGACCAGGGCGGCGTAGCAGTCGTCCATCCGGTGGCGTTCGGCGGGATCGGCGCGGTTGAACACCACGACGTGCAGGGCGCGGGCGGCGCGTGGGCCGCAGACGAACTCCACGCACCGCTCGAAGCCGAAGTGGGTGAGGATATCCAGCGACACCCGCTGCTGCGCGGCGGCGACCTCGCCGATCATCGGGGTGGCCGGGAGGAACCAGGTGGCTCCGCCGCCAGGACGCCAGTCGAGCAGGCCCAACTCGGCCTCGGTCGGTTCGCCGCTGAAGGTGTCCAGGTGGGTGGACAGCACGGGGTCTTCGGGCAGCGGGGTGGCACCGCCGGTGCGGTCGAAGGGATACCTCTCCCGGGTGGTGAACGCATACTCGGCGCTGGTCACCTTGATCAGCGTGGGCACCACGTTCGCCATCTTCAGCGGCCGGACCAGGTCGATGATCTCGGCCAGGTCGTCCTCCTCCGGGAAGGTGAACCCGAACGACCGGATGGCCGGCGGCCGAGGCATCAGCCAGATCGCGGCGCGGGTGACGTTGCCGTAGTTCGACTGGCTGAACAGGCCGTCGAGCAGCGGACCGAAGCCGGACTTGTTGATGTGGCCGGTCTTCGCGCCCGGCAGCGCGGCGTCACCGGTGCTGATCAACTCGCCGTTGCCGAGCACCACCTCGAGGCCGCAGAGCATGCCGAAGTGGTCGAAGTAGGGGGTGTAGCCGGCCCCCCGGTCGAGCGCGTTGCCGAGGATGCCCCCGTCCGGCGGTCCTGAGGTGCCGCTGATCATGAACTTGTCACCACGGGCGGCCAGCTCCGCGCGCAGTTGCCGGAACGTCACCCCGGGTTCGATCACCGCGTAGCCGAGTGTCTCGTCCAGCTCCACGATGCGGTTCATGTACCGCCCCAGATGCACCACCGCCTGCCCCGCGCGGACCGGGGAGAACTCGCCCAAACCGAGGTTCTGACCGGTGCTGGTCGGCCACAGGGTGACCTCGTGCCGGTTGGCGAGTTGGACGATCACCTGGACATCGCCCACGGTCCGAGGGAACAGCACGCCGCTCGGGCAGCGATCCCCACCCGGCAGCCGGTTGGCGCCATAGGCGGCGAGCGTGTCGTCGGTGAGGTCAACCGCGTCCTCGCCCAGCTCCGCGCACACCGCCTTGAAGAACTGAGCCGACATCGAGCACCCCTCCCCCTCGACCGGATCGACCGGCACCTGGCTTGTGCGACGTCATCTCCGGATCAGATAGATCAGCAGGAATGCGGCCGCGACCAGCAAGCCTGCGAACAGGGCGAGCGTCGGGCCGGACCCGGCGCCCTGGGCAAGCCCGAGCGCGAACACACCGATGGCGAGCGTGCCACAGCCCGCGCGGAACCCGGAACGTCGGCGCGGCGGGGGCGTGGGGGTCGGGACGGCCTCCCACCACGGACCGGCCGGCGGTTTTGGCGAGGTGGGCGCCGGGGCCCGCGGTACGCCTGGCGGAATCGCCGGCTCAGCCGGACGGAGTTCCCGATTCTCCGGGGTCGCCGCGGCCGGCGGCGTGCCGGTGAGCTGCCACCAAGGCAGCGGGGTCGGGGCGAGCAGCTCGGCCAGACCGCCGGTCGCGGTCCAGCCGGGCGCGCAGCACCGCTGCAGGCAGGCGGCGAGCTGATCCAGCTGGGGGTCCAGGATGCTCGAGATGTGCACCCACGCCGGGGTCCGGAACGGTGGGGCGAAGTCGTCCCGCTGGAACAGCAGGTTCTCGCCGGTGTTCAGGGCGTGCCAGGGCGTCGGGTTCCTCGACAGGGTCAGCAGGGAGAGGTAGACGACCAGCCCGGAGAAGGTGTCCATCCACTGGCCCCACCGCCTGTTCTCCGGCTGGTAGTTGCGGTGGCCGGTCTCGGTAGGGGGTGTCTGCCCGGTGAACCGGGCGATCCAGGCGCAGTCGAAGTCGACCAGCCGCAGCATGCCCCGCTCGTCCACCAGGACATTGCCGTGTTGCAGGTCGCCGTGGGCGAACCGCCCCGCCTGCAGGCGCGCCACGAGCCGCTGCCAGTCAGCGGCGAGGACGCCCAGGGCAGCGGTGTCCAGCCGCTCGACCAGCTTGTCGACGTGCTGGTTCAAAGCCCGGCCGTTCACCCATTGCATCCGCACCACCGGCCAGGTCCGGCCACCGATCCGGATCGCGTCCTCCTCCCAGTGGGACATCGCCACGCAGTCCACCAGGTCATGGCCGGCGAAGTGTTCGCCGAGGGCGTCGTAGCGCTCGCGGAGGGCGGCGTCCTGGCGGGTCAGGAAGCGCAGCGCCTGTTCCTGACCGTCCAGCACCGCTTTGAACACCACCGCGCTCGTCCCGGCGGCAGGCTTGGGAATCCCCCAGACCGGGTGCGGCACGAACTCGGCGCGGCGCAGCGCATCGGAGGTGAAGGAGTCGCTGTGCTGGACGGCCTTCAGATAGTCCTCTTTGCTGGGGTAGGCCATTACAGACACACCACCAGCTCTGATGGCGCGGCGGCGGCCAGCTCCACCCGCAGCAGCGTGACGTCGTCGTTGGTCATCTCGCCGGTGCGGCGCCGCTCCGCCAACATCCGGAATTCGGCCGGGTGCACCTGCCCGGCCAGGGCATCCCACAACGACCCCGGATCGCGGCGATCGGCCCGCACCATCCACTGGGCCAGCGCATCACTGGCCAGGTACAGCCGGTCACCCACCTCCAGGCTCCCTCGGTCGGTGGACAGCCGGCTCACCGCCGAGGCCAGCCGTTCCGGTTTGGTGGACACCCCCTCCGGGTTGACCCCGAAGTCCTCCGCCTCGATCCGGGGGAACCAGGTCAGCAGCTGGTGGCCACGGACGTGGAACAACACGGTGTCTCCCAGCGCCACCGCTTCCCAGTGCGGTTCCGGCCCGGCGAGACCCGTCAGCTCACAGCCCAGCACCGTCGCGAACGACCCCACCCTGGCTGCCTTCAGCCGAGCCAGATCTCCTGCCTCGGCCATCCGGGGGTCGCCGTGCCAGCGTGCCTGGGCGCCGGCCAACCAGCCGCGCAGTTCCTCGGGGCGCAGTGCCGGCGCATCGGCCCGACCCGCCGGGCCGGCGCCGTTCCCCGGCTGGTCGACCCGACCGAGGCCCACGAACCCCGCGGCCAGCTGGTGCGCCCAGCGGGCCGAGCCGAACCCCTCGGTCGCGCCGTCAGCCACCGCGAACCGCGGATTGCGCCCGGTGTGCGGGTCGCCGAGGAAGCCCGCCGCGGCGTCCTCCCACTCGCGCTCGTCGTTGCCCAGCTTCGCGGCGTAGAACACCACCATCCGTGCCTCCATCCGCCCGCCTAGAACGGCCGGTCGGGAACCCGTGTCCCGATCTGCAGGACCCGGAGCAGGGTCGAGCGCCCGACGTTGAACGCCAGGCCGCGCGCTCCGGGCCGCACCTCAATGCCGTCCGCGCGGGCGTTCTCCACCATCGGGCGAGGCAGTTCGCTGCTCATCCCGAACAGCGTGGGCCCTGGCTCGGGCAGCCCCGAGGGCGTCGCCGGGAAGAGGATCTCCTGGGCCCGCACCGGCGAGAGGAAGACGTTGAAGAACAGCGTCGGCCCGTCGCTGGTCCGCACCGAGGTCAGCCGCTCGACCCATTGCTGGAGGGAGGCGCCGCCGTGCGGACTGTCGGTCACCATGCCGTCGGTGATGTTGATGACGATCGGCGGGAACGAGTTCGGGTGGTTGGCCGCCCACTTGTAGACGTGGTCGCCGGCCACCTCGATCGCCTGGCACATCGGCGTGCTCCAGCCGTGCACCGGCTCCACCCAGATCGGCATCTTCACGCTCACCGCCATCTGGTCCACCGACGGCTCGTCGCGCACCGCCAGCGGGTGGTTCGCCAGGTCCGGCAGCGCGACGATGCCCCGGCCGGCCAGCGCCCCGCCGAACGCCGACTCCACGCCCTCGCCGGGGTCGATCACCTTCGCGCCGTAACCGAACACGCCGATGTCGAAGTAGTGCCTGACCTGCTCGTTGACCTCGGTCGTCGCGGTGATGCAGAGGTCCAGCAGGATGTTGTTCAGCGCCAGCGCGGCGCCCACGGCGAGCGAGGAGCCCGTCCCGGACCACGGGGCTTTCATCGAATCCGACCGGTCCAGCAGCACGACGATGCATCCCGGGTCGGACCGGCTGACCGGACGGCGGTAAGTGCCCTCAGACATGGTCGTCCTGCTTCCTGTCGGTGCTCTGGCCCGTACGCCGGCCGGTCAGGTTTCTGCGCACCACCGTGGGCGGCCAGGGTGTGCCGGGGGTCCAGCGCCAGGTGTGCGCGCAGGCGTGATTGCCGCACCGGAACGCGTAGGACTCGGCGTCGCGGCGCAGGTCGAGCCGAAAGTCGCCGCAGCGCGGGCACTGGGCGACCAGCGGCGGTTCGCCGGCACCCGAGAGTGACGGGGCCCGGTGGCTGGTGGGCACCGGGCGGTCGTGTCGGTGCGCTGTGGCCGCGGGGGACGTCCTGTCCGCCCACCAGTCACCCCGCTCGGGCCCGCCGGTCGGCGACGGTTGGTCGGCGGCGACCGGACCCGCGGAGTCCCGACGGTGCCGCTGTTCCGGTCGTGCCCGGGTGAGGCCGAAGTACGCCACACCGGCCCCGACGACCGAGCCGAGCAGCACCACGAGCACCTTCAGCCACAGCGGGACTGGCCAGGACCAGCTGGCAAGCAGGCCGCCGCAACCGGCGCACAGAACCGTGACCACCCGGGTCATCAGTTTCCACCCGCCGATTTCCCGTGCCGAGGCGGCGCCGTGGGAACGACCGTCAGTCCTTCATGCGGTGGCTCTGGCTTCTGGGGCGGGTCGGCGATGGGGAGGATCGTCACCGGCTGCTCTCCGGTCGGGTAACGCCGGCAGGAGAGCCCGGTGGCCGGGTCCAGCTTGGCCCCGTCGATCTTCGAACCGGGCGCCACGCACACCTGGACGTCGGTCGCCGGGGCCGGTTCGCCCAGAGCGCCGCGGGCGGCGGACACCAGCACGAACGTGATCGCCAACGCATAGAGCGGCGCCAACGCGCGGTTGCGCCACGGGTCAGCCACCGCCGCCCCCCGACCGCTTCCACCAGGGGTCTGACTGCTGCTCCACCGGCGCGGGCCCGGTCTGCTGCCACCACGGGGTGCCGGTCGAGGACCCCTTCGACGGTGCCGTCGATGAGGCCACCGGCGTCGGAACCGGTGGTGGAGCGGTCGCCGGAGGCGCCGGGGGTGGCGGGGCGGCCGGTTCGCCGGACAGCAGCTCGACGCCGTCGCCAGGCAGCCGCACCACCGCGCCGACCACCAGCGGACGGCTCTCGCCGCGGGCAAGCTCCTGGTCCCAGAGCGAGATCCTCGCCCGGGCAAGGACATCCCCGCCGCGCAGCGCGGTGAGCCGCCCGTGTGCCACCTCCGCGATCACGCTGCGGAGCACGAACGACACTGTCAGGGTGAAGTTCAGGGTGGTGACCACGGTCCCATCGATGATCACCTCGACGACCGGGTGGTGGGTGGAGATGATCTCGTGTTCGGCGAGCTCGACGTCCACGGACGACCCGGCCGCGTTCCGGGTGCGTTCAGCGGCGGCGATCAGCTCCCGATACTTCAGCCACCCGTCCAGCACCAACCCACCCAATTGGGCACCGAGCTGGGGCCGTAACGCTTCCGCGACCCGTTCATCCACCAATTTGCAGGTCACGGCGGGGAAGGAACCCACATGGGCGAGCGTCCGCTCCCCCGCGTCGACCCGCTCCAGCCCACCCTCGAGGTTCCGGACACCTCGCTCCGGGTCGCCGTCGCCCAGCAGCTCGGCCACCGTCCCCAGCACTCCAGAGCTCATCCCGGCCTCCCTCCGCCGACCCGCTGCACGACCCGCTCCCCGGGGTCTTCCCTGGCCACCACCCGGATCGCGATGGTTCGGCCCGGTCCGGCCCGGCGCAGCTCCACTAGGCTGACCGGATCCGGCAGGACGCGTGCGGCCACGACCGGAAGCCGCGCGGTGTGCTGGGGCGGCGGCCGGGCGCGCAGCAACCTCCGCCCCAACGCGGCCAGCGCCACCAGCGCCGCCACGATTGCCAGGGTCACCACCACGCCAAGCCCGCCCGACCCGGTCGTTGGTGGAAGGGTGCCGCCGCCAGGGGTCGAGGACGGGATCAATTCCGACCCGGACCCGGACCCGGACCCCGAGCCGCCCGATCCGCCCGACTCGCCGCCGGACCCGCCACCGGAAGAAGGCGGCGGCCCGACCGAGGACGACGGTGGCGGTGGCGGTGGCGGTAAAACCGGCAGCACCTCGAGCGTTTCGTACAAGATCTCGCCGTCGCCGGGTCCGTTCGGCTCCCCACACTCGGCGGCCACGTTATGCGTGCCGGAGGAGGCGTTCGGCGGCACGGTCAAGGACGTGCTCTCGATGGTGCCGGCGTCGTTGAGCGTCGCTTTGCCAAACACGCGTGGGTCATTGGGATCGGGGATGACATCGGACCCCGCGTCGACAAAGTGGAATCTGACGTTCCGCCGAGGTCCCTCGACCGGGAGGCAGCTTCGGAAGTCGCCGCCCTGAGCCGTCACGGCTCCGCCGGCGCCGACCGAGGTAGGGGTGATGGTTAACGCTGGGGGCGGAGGTGGGGGTGGAGGTGGAGTTGCGAGCACCTCGAGCGGCGCGGTCGCGAATGCCCCAGGACTTCCTGAACTGTAGGGATTCGGGCACTCAGCCTTGACCTTGTACTGACCAGGAGGCACATCGGGCACGGGGAAGCTCTGGCTGAACGCCCCTCCGCGATCCTCCAACGGGAAAGTCTTCAGAATCGCATTGCCGTTGGAGCCGTCCCAACGGATCGTGACGACAGGCGCCGGATCCCCGGAGTTCTGAATCTCGTCCTTCACAATTGCCTTGAAGCAGTAGCCCTCGCGAAATCCTTGGCCTTGCGCTTCTACTTCCCCGCCAGCCATCACCGAGGCAGGTGTGACGACGAGTCCTTGGGCAGGTGGCGCGGACAGGAGCGGCGCGACCGCGATCAGGAAAGCGAGCAGCCGCAGCGGCGCATTCAGCACGAACACCCCCCGTCACTACTCCGATGCGGAGTGTGTGTGCGGCCGGGAGCGCCATCAATACGTCGGTCCGCTCAGCGGACCTCAATCAGAAGGTAAAACAGGGGGCCATTCGACGGCCCCGAAGATATTGTTGGTTGCCCGTGCGACAGTCGGCCCGCGAGGTGGGACGTGGACCCTGCAGCCCCCGAGATACCGAAGCCCGGCCACAACGGGGTGGCCGGAAATGGTAGCCGAGGCGTGCTCGATGGCGCCTTCGAGCTGCTGGAGGTGCTGTCCCGCGCCCCGGGTGGCGCGGGGCTCTCTGAGCTGGCCCGAGAAACCGGGCTGCCCAAGGCCACCACACACCGGCTGCTGGAGCAGCTGCTCGCTCTCGGTGCGGCCCAGCGGGACGGGCAGCGCTACCGGGTCGGCGGCACGCTGGCCAGGCTGGGCCGCGCCTGGCAGCCCCACCCCGCGCTGCGCCGGGCCTCGCTCGCGCCGGCCCGGACGCTCAGCCACCTGACCGGAGGGGCCGCCACCGCCGTCTGCGTGCTGGAGGGCCACGCGATCCGGGTGGTGGCCACATCCGGGGCGATGACCGATGCGATGCACCGGATGCAGACCGGCGACGAGTTGGTGGCGCGTACCGCGGCCGCGCAGGTGCTACTCGCCGCCCGGCCCCAGGGTGACCCGCCGGTCGGCTACACCCGGCCGGAATGGGCGCGAGTACGCAACGGGATCTCGCGGCACGCCGCTGTCGCGGTCGACCACCAGGACATCCTCCCCGGCGTGTACTGCGCGGCCGCCGCGATCCCGCTGGCGGCATCTGGCGGGGTCGCGTCGATCTCCGCGCTGTTCCTCGGCCACCGGCCGCCGAAGGACCTTCCCGAGCTGATGCTGCGCGCGGCACGGGAGACCACGCGCAACTTGGCCCGCCAGTAGGCGCCGGGTCAGCCGACAGCGGATTGGATGTGGCGCACTACGTCGCCGGCGGCCTCCATGTGCAGCATGTGCCCGGCGTGCACCCGGCTCAGCTTGACCCCCTCCGGCACCGGCAAGATCCGGTCCGCGCCACCCCACACGACGATGACCGGCGCGGATACCCCGGCCAGCAGCGCGGGCGTGTCGATGGCCTGCCGATCGCCGTCCAGCAGGGTGCCGAGCAGCGCGTGCAGCGCCTCGGACACCCCGTCCAGCCGCTTGTACTTGAGCAGGTCGTCCACCAGCTGCCTGGTCACCTGCGACTCGTCCGCGAACAGCCGCCCGAGCAACGGCTTGAGCTCCCGCCGGGAGGATGCCCCGGCGAAGCCGCGCAGGTACTCCGCGTCGGCGTCCGGGCCGAACCCGGCCGGCGCGAGCAGGGTCAGCGAGGCCACCCGGTCCGGCGCGCGGGCGGCCACGGCGGCCACCACCGCCCCGCCCAGCGAGTGCCCGACCAGGTGCGCCCTGCCCGCCCCGACCTCGTCCAGGAACCCGAGCACCGTACTGGCCAGTGTGTCCAGCGACCCGTCCCCGACGTCCTTGCCGGACTGGCCGTGCCCGGGCAGGTCCAGCGCGTGCACGGTGTGCGACTCGGACAGCGGCTGTTGGACGAACAGCCAGGAGTTCTTGTCCCCGCCGAACCCGTGCACCAGCACCACCGGGTCACCCTCCGCCTCGCCCAGGGTGACGTAGGAGATGGACCGCCCGTCGATCTCGGCGGCGCGCGGGGCCGGCTCTTCGTCCCCGCCCAGTTCACCGGACTCGAGCTGGGCCAGCGCTTCGGCCACCACCGACTCGATCTCCTCGTCGGAGACCTCGGACGGGGCGACCACGGCCAGGGTGGCGCCGACCGGGAGCTCCACCCCGGTCTCCGCGACGATCCGGCGGAG
>DATHIT010000847.1:0-8719 GCA_035489915.1 Pseudonocardia sp.
GGGCCGCCCGGTGGTGCCCGAGGTGTAGTTGATCGAGATGGTGGCCAGCTCGTCGTCCACCGCCCAGGGCAGCGCGTCCCCGTCAGCGCCGCGCGCCACGAACTCCTGGTAACCGGGGCCGTCGATGCAGGGACCGGTGCCCGGGGCGGCCGGATCGATGACCGTGACGATCTCGCTGACGGTGGCCAGCTGCTCGACCACCGGGGCCACGGTGGCGGCCAGTACGGAGTCCACCACCAGCAGTTTCGCCCCGCTGTGGTCCAGGATGTGGCGCACCTCGTCGGTGGACAGCCGGGTGTTGATGGCCACCAGCACCGCGCCGGCCAGCGGCACCGCGAAGTGCGCGACCAGCATCTCCGGCAGGTTCGGCACCAGGTAGGCGACCCGATCACCCGGCTGGATCCCGGACGCCCGCAACGCCCTGGCCAGCTGGGTGGCCAGCTCGGCGAACCGGGCGTAGCTGTAGCGCCGGTCGCCGTAGATGATCGCCGTCTTCTCCGGGTACACCTCGGCGCTGCGTCGCAGGTAGGACAGCGGGGTGAGCTCGGTCTGGGACACGGCACCGGGCACGGAGCACCTCCACGTCGAGAGACCCGTGAGTGGCAAGTGGTCCTATGAGACCACTTGCCACTCACGGGTGGTGGGCTGGGGAAACACCCTACGTGCGGGGGCGCCGGTCAGCCAGCGGCGGTGGTGGTGTGGGCGGGCTGGGCGGCGAGGAACGGGAGGACCTCGGCAAGGAACTCCTCGGTGCGTTCCAGACCCACCGCGTGGCTGGAGCCCGGGCCGGTGAAGATCTTCAGCTGGGCCGCCGGGATCAGTTCGGCCACCTTGCGGCACTGCCATGGCGGGGTCAGCAGGTCCTGCTCGCCACCGATCACCAGGGTCGGGGCGTTGATGCTCGGCAACCGGTCCGCGGTGTTGTGCGCCAGGTCTGCGTCCCACTGCTCCACCACGGTCTTCACCTCGCTCTCCGTCTGCGGAAAGAGTGGCAGCATCTGCTCCATCACCAGCGGGAACTCCGGGGAGTTGAGCAGCTCCGGGGAGAACGCCAGCCCCAACGCGGCCACCCCGGTCTGCAGGTCACCGGTCCGCCACGGATGGCTCAACGCGGCCAGCCCGCAGGCCTGGAACGCATCCAGCGCTGGGTAGGTGCCCCACAGCACCAGCGAGGCGACCCGGTCCGGGTGGGCCAGCACCAGCTCCTGCGCCACCAACGAGCCCAGCGACCACCCCAGCACGTGGGCGCTGGAGACGCCGACGGCGTCCAGCACCGCGGCCGCGTCCGCCGCCATGCTGGCGGTGGTGAGCGAACCCGCTCCCCGCGCCGAGTCGCCGATGCCCCGGTGGTTGTAGCTGATCACGTGGTAGTGGTCACTGAGGCCGGCGGCGAGCGCGCCCCACAACAGGTGGTGCTGGGTGGTGCCACAGATCAACAACAAGGACGGATTAGACCGGTCACCGCTCTCCACCACATCCAACCGGGTACCGGTGCTGATCTCGAGCAACATGAACGGCGCCTCCTAAGCACATGATCGGGGTCGTCCCGGAGTCTGCCAGCGGATCGGGCGACTTGCCGAGAACACCGTTACGGTTACCTCGTGACCCTACCCAGCTCGGCCGCCCGGTTCAGGGCCGCCGTGGAAGCCGGCGACCTGGACACCGCGCTCGCCCAGTTCGCCGAGGACGTGGTGTTCAACAGCCCGGTGGTGTTCCGGCCGTACCAAGGCAGGGAGGCGCTGCGCGTCTTGCTCAGCGCGGTGTTCACCGTCTTCGAGAACTTCCGCTACACCGCCGAGTACGCCGGGCCGGACGGCCACGTGCTGGCGTTCCGGGCCGACGTGGACGGCCGGGAGCTGCAGGGGGTGGACATCCTGACCACCGGGGCCGACCCGGACGCCCTGTTGTCCGAGCTCACCGTGCTGGTCCGGCCTTACTCCGCGGCCACCGCGTTGAGGGAACGAATGGCGGCTTTGCTCAGCGGCTGAGCGACTTAGACCGTTCGGCGCAAAAAGCCGCCGCTCGTCGCGCCTGATGGCAACCTCCCGCCGGCGTTCGTCCGAAAAAAGTGTCACAACCTGCGGCGACACACCGTGGACCCGCTTGGCGTGACAGCGATCTCCTTCGTAAGCTGCCTGCACACATCACGATCCGATCTCGCCACTGGGACCTGAGCCTGGACTCCCCACCAGCTCACCGGACCCCCGACCGGAATATCCCGGTGGCAGATCGACGGTCGCGGAAAGGCAGAGAACTTCGTGGCTCGTCACCGCTCCCCCGGCGGCCGCGGCACGGTGTCGGCGTACCTACCGACACCCGACGCGCGCCGTGCGAAGTCCGAACAGGCATTTGGTGTGCCGTCCTTCGAGGCGACCACGCTGATCGCGGCGGTCCCTGCGGCCGGCGTTGGTCGCGCGTCGCACCGCCGTGCCCCGGTCAAGCCGCCCACGGTCAAGGGCAACACCGTGGTCAGCGCGACGGCGGCACTGGGCGCCGTGGTCACCGGCGGGTTAATGGCGGGCGTCCCCCCGACCACGCCCGGTGCCTCGGCGGACGCGGCCGAGACCGCCCTCCCCCCGGCCAACCTGGCCGCGGCCACTCACCCGCTGCGGGTGCACCCGGTCTCCTCGGACTCCGTGGTCAGTGACCTCGGCTCGGTCGCCGCCTCGCTGCTCCCGGTGGCCGTCCCCGGCGACCGGGTGGCCTCGGTGGACGAGCGGGACGTGGAAGCCCTGCACAAGGGTGAGACGCTGGCCGCCGAGGCCGCCGCGCAGCACGCCCTCGCGGTCAAGGAGGCCAGCGTGCTGGCCGGCGGCGGTTCCCTGGACGACTGGATCGCCGTGGCGTTGGACAAGCTGAACCTGTCCCAGTCCCTGTCCAGCGGCGTCAAGCAGGTCATCATGGCCGAGTCGCGGGGCAACCCGAGGGCGATCAACCGCACGGACAGCAACGCGCTGGCCGGCCGGCCGTCCCAGGGCCTCATGCAGGTCATCCCGAGCACGTTCCGGGCCTACGTGCTGCCCGAGCTGGCCGGCCGCCCGATCACCGACCCGGTGGCCAACATCACCGCCGGGGTCCGCTACATGATCGCCAACTATGGGATCGGCACACTCAAGAGCGGCGGTCGCGCCGACCACCGGGGCAGGTACATCGGCTACTGACGCAGTCCCCGCCGGCGCGCACGCCGGCCGCTCCCCGCCCGGGCCTTCTCCCAAGGCCCGGGCGGTGTGCTGTGTGCCCCTGATGACCCGCTTGTGCGCTCCCCCCGAGATGCTCCAAACCACAAAGATTTGACGTCCTATTAAATGGCGCGGGAGACTGCCGGAAGGCCGGTGCGGCGAGGCACCGAGCGGCACCGAGTGAGAAGGAGCGGACCGTGCGGCGAGAGCTCTTCGAGGCGGATCACCAGGCCTTCCGAGAATCGGTGCGGGCGTTCCTGGACCGGGAGGTGGTCCCGCACCTGGCCGAATGGGATGCCGCCGGCGTTGCCTCCCGCGACCTGTTCACCGTCGCGGGCAAGGCGGGTTTTCTGGGTATGGCCGTTCCGGAGTCCTACGGCGGCGGCGGGGTGGACGACTTCCGGTTCAACGCGGTGATCGGGGAGGAGGCCATCCGGGCCGGCGCGACCGCCGCCGGGCTCGGCATCACCCTGCACAACGACGTCGCGTTGCCGTACTTCCTGCGCTACTGCACCGAGGAGCAGCGTCGCCGCTGGCTGCCCGGCATCGCCAGCGGCGAACTGATCACCGCGATTGCCATGACCGAGCCGGGCATTGGCTCGGACCTCGCCTCGATATCCACCAGCGCGATCCGGGACGGCGACCACTACCTGGTCAACGGCGCAAAAACCTTCATCACCAACGGCATCAACGCCGACCTGGTGATCACCGCTGTGAAGACCGACCCGAAGCAGCGGCACAAGGGCATCAGCCTGCTGGTGATCGAGCGCGACATGCCCGGATTCGAACGCGGCCGCAACCTGGACAAGCTCGGCCTGCACGCGCAGGACACCGCCGAGCTCTCCTTCACCGACGTACGAGTTCCGGTGGGCAACCTGCTCGGCGAGGAAGGCCAGGGATTCCGCCAACTGGTCGCCAACCTGCCCCAGGAACGGGTGTCCATCGCGCTGGCCGCCGTCGCGTCGGCAAGCGTGGCGCTGGAGCAGACCCTGGAGTACGTGAAGGGGCGTAAGGCGTTCGGCCAGCCCATCGGCTCGTTCCAGAACACCAGGTTCGTGCTCGCCGAGATCGCCACCGAGGTAGAGATCGCGCAGACCTACCTGGACCGGTGCATCCGGGCCCTCAACGCCGACGAGCTGACCGCCGAGGACGCGGCCAAGGCGAAGTGGTGGTGCACCGAGCTGCAGGGCCGGGTGGTCGATCGGTGCCTGCAGCTGCACGGCGGCTACGGCTACATGACCGAGTACCCGATCGCCCGGGCCTTCGCCGACGCCCGGATCACCCGGATCTACGGCGGCACCACTGAGATCATGAAAGAGGTCGTCGGCCGATCCCTGGGCCTGTGAGTGGTATTGGTCGCTATAGCGACCAATACCACTCACAGGGTTATACGCCGGCGAACTCCAGTGCCTCGGCCCAGGACTTGCTCTGCATGATCATGCGGCGGAACTTCATGATCTGGGCGGGTCGGTCGATGCTGATGCAGCCGGTGAGTCGCTCACCTCGGCGGTACAGCGCCAGGAACTTGTCCTCGCCGAGCTCCTCGCTGATCACCCGGATCTCGTCGGCCTGGGGTATGCCGACGAACTGGATACGGCTGTCGTACCAGTCCGACCAGAAATACGGCACCGCCGTTGACGGCTTCGCCTCACCTGGGTTGAGTGCGTTCCGCGCGGCCAACATCCCCTGTTCGGCGGCGTTGGTCCAGTGCTCCAACCGCATCAGCAGCCCGTCGAACAGCGGGTTGGGAAAGTGCGTGACGTCGCCGGCGGCGTAGACCCCGGGCAGCCCGGTGGCCAGCGTCGCGTCGCTCAGGATGCCCCGGTCGCGCTCGTGCAGTGCGATGCCGGAGCCGGCCAGCCACTCGGTGTTGGGCAGCACCCCGGTACCGACCACCACCAGGTCCGCCGGCACCGTGGTCCCGTCGTCCAGGCACACCCCGGTGACCCGGCCGTCGCCGGCGGTCAGCCCGGTGACCTTCACCCCGCAGCGCAGATCGGTGCCGTGCGCCAGGTGCAGCGCCGCGCAGGCCCGCCCCATCTGCTCGCCGACCGAGCGCACCAGGGGCACCGGCAGCGCCTCCAGCACGGTCACCGGCAGCCCGCGTTTGCGCGCCGAGGAGGCCACCTCGGAGCCGATGAAGCCGGCCCCCACCACCACGGTGCGTGCCCCGGCGTCCATCGCGGCGCGGATCGCGATCGCGTCGTCCAGGGTGCGCAGGGTGTGCACCCCGGCCAGGTCCTCGGTGTCGGGCAGGGTGCGCGGCCTGGCCCCGGTGGCGATCACCACGGCCGAGTAGTCCAGCTCGCCGCCGTCGCTCAGCCCGATCACCTGTGCGGCCGGGTCCAGGCCGGTGGCCCAGGTACCCATCCGCAGCTCCACGTCGAGCTCGCCGCGCAGCTCCTGCTCGGTCCGGAAGGTGGTATCCGCCGCTCCCTCCTCGCCGGCCCGCAGGTACTCCTTGGACAGCGGCGGACGGTCATAGGGCAGATGCTCCTCGCCACCGACCAGGGTCAACGGCCCGGTGAACCCGACCTTGCGCGCCGCCTGCACCGCGCGCAACCCGGCCAGCGAGCCACCCACCACGACGAACCGCTCGCTCACGCCCTCAGTCCTCGACCAGCGACAACGCCTCGGTCGGGCAGGCCATGACGGCCGATTCCGCCGCCTCCCGGTCCGCCGCGCCAGGGCTGTCGTTCAACACCTTCAGCGTCCCGTCGTCCTGTACCTCGAACAGGTCAGGCGCCTCCGCCTCACACATCCCCAGTCCGGTGCATTTGTCCCGGTCGACCACGATCCGCATGGACCTGCTCCCTTACCTCTCGGGCGTGAATCTGAAGGGTAGGCGTTTCACTCCGCGCATGAAGTTGGTACCCAGCAGGTCGGGGGTGCCGGTCTCGAATTCCGGTATCCGGGTGAGCAGCTCGCGGAACAGCGCCCGCAGTGCGCTTTTGGCCAGCTGGTTGCCCAGGCAGAAATGCGCCCCGCCGCCGCCGAAGCCGAGGTGCGGGTTCGGGTCGCGGGACAGGTCGAACCGGTCCGGGTCGGCGAACACGTCGGCGTCCCGGTTGCCGGACGGGTAGAACAGCACCACCTTGTCCCCAGGGATGATCTTCTTGCCGCCCAGCTCGACTTCCTCCACCGCCGTCCGGCGGAAGGTCATCACCGGCGAGGCATAGCGGACGAACTCCTCCACCGCGGTCCTGATCCTGGTGTCGTAGTCCTCCCGCAGCCACTCCCGCTGGTCCGGGAAGTCGGTCATCGCCTTCACGGTGAGGCTGGAGGTGTGCTTGGTGGTGTCCGTACCGGCCACCGAGAGCAGCACGAAGAACGAGCCGATCTCGGCGTCGGTGAGCCGCTCGCCGTCCACCTCGGCCTGCACCAGGTTGGTGAACAGATCGTCGGCAGGGTTCGCCCGGCGCTCCGCGATGATCTGGGCGGCGACGCCGTGCAGCACCTCGCAGGCACCCAGCTGAACCTCGGCGGGGGTGCGGCCGGCCAGCGCCTCCGGGTCCGCCCAGGACACGATGTCGGCGGCCGACCGCGCCGTCTGCTCGCGCAGCTCGTCGGGCACCCCGAACATGTCGCAGAACAGCCGCACCGGCAGCTTCTCCGCGCAGTCGGAGGCAAAGTCGATCTCTCCGGACGGCGTGCCGGCGAAGCCGTCCACCACCTCCCTGGCGGCCACCTTGATCTGCTCGTCGATGCGCTGGATCCGTCTCGGGGTGAACGCCGCGGTGATCAGTTTGCGCAGGTGGCCGTGCCTCGGGGCGTCCATGGCCAGGAAGGACTGGGACATCTCCAGGAACATCGGGGCCAGCAGGTCGAACATCACCCCCTGGCCGGAGATGAACGTCTTGGCGTCCCGGCTCACCTTCACGATGTCCGCGTGCTTGACCAACGCCCAGTAGCCGGGATCGTGCGGGTCCGGGGCGACCGCGTCCTCGACCGGGCGCTGCCAGGACACCGGATCCTCGGCACGCAGTCGGGCGAACCGCTGGTCCCGCTCCTCCGAGGTCATGCTCCAGAACGCCTTCGACGACACGTCGATGGGCGAGTAGTCCGGCTTGAACTCCGACGTGGCCGGAAGAAATCCGGTCTCGATGGTCACCGCGGCCTCCCGAATGGCACCTGGGGCGTCGCCGTCGGCTCGGGGCCCGCATACGTCGGCCCGAGCCGGCTCAGCCCCTCCTGGCGATCAGTGTGCCGACCGCTACCGAGGCGAGCATCTCCCGCACAGAGGGTCCTCGTGCCCCCATCGAGGGAGCCCCGACGCAACGGGGACGCTCACCGGCGACGCGGGTCACAGCCCGGCGGCGAGCTCCACGATCCGCTCGATCTGCGGGACGGTGGCGGCCGCGCTGTTGCCCAGTGGGGTCAGGTTCAGCGTGGTCACCCCGGCCTCGGCCAGCGCGGCCAGCCGCTCCTTGATCCGCCCCTCCGGTCCGATCAAGCCGATCCCGTCGAGCAGCTCGTCGGGCAGCGCGGCGGCGGCCTCGTCCTTCTTCCCGTCCAGGTAGAGGTCCTGCACCGTCTTGGCGGCCGCCTCGAATCCGTAGCGGCAGGCCAGGTCGTTGTAGAAGTTCTTGCCCCGGGCGCCCATGCCACCCACGTAAAGGGCCAGCAGCGGGCGGACCGCGTCCCGCAGCGCGCCCAGGTCCTCGCCCATCGCGACGGGGATCTGCGGCGCCACGTCCAGCTCACCCAGCTCGGGCGCCCGTTTCGCCTTGCCGGCGGCCAGGGCGTCGCCCCACACGTCCGCCGCCCGCTCGGGCAGGTAGAACAGCGGCTGCCAGCCGTTCCCGATCTCGGCGGTGAGCTCGACGTTCTTCGGCCCGATCGAGGCGATCACGATCGGGATGTCGGCGCGCACCGGGTGGTTGATCAGCTTGAGCGGTTTGCCCAGCCCGGTGCCCTGATCGGCGGGCAGCGGCACCTGGTAGTACTTGCCCTGGTACTCGACCCGCTCGCGGCGCCACACCATCCGGCAGATCTCCACCAGCTCCCGGGTGTGGCCCAGCGGCGCGGTGTACGGCACGCCGTGGAAACCCTCGATCACCTGCGGGCCGGAGGCGCCGATGCCCAGGGTGAACCGGCCGCCGGAGACGTAGTCCAGGCCGGCCGCCGTCATCGCGGTGAGCGACGGGGTGCGGGTGTAGAGCTGCAGGATTCCGGAGGCCAGCTCCAGGCGCTCGGTGCGCGCCGCGATGTAGCCCAGCTGCGAGACCGCGTCGAAGCTGTACGCCTCGGGCACGTAGACAATGTCCAGACCGGCCCGCTCGTAGTCGACCAACCCGGTCACCGTCTCGCTGAACCCGCCGCTGTAGTTCAGCGTCATCCCCACGCGCATGTTCCGCTCCGGTTTCTCTTCCGTCCCACACACACCTTCGGGTGCTGGGGCCACCGTGGCGCATGCGCGGAAGCACCACAAGGTAGGTGTGAGCAGAGCCGCGAGCTCTAGTCGGGAATCGGGGGCTCGCCGGGCCAGTGGGCCAGGGTGTGGGTGAACATCCCGCGCACCTCGGCGACGTGCTCGGTGA
>DATHIT010000848.1:0-3736 GCA_035489915.1 Pseudonocardia sp.
CCACTAGTCGTGAGTGGCGAGTGGTCCTATGGGACCACTCGCCACTCACGACCCACGAAGGAGGCACCAATGGCTGTTGCCATCCAGACCATGACCGACGAGCAGCGCAAGTCCGTCGCGCTGGAGTATCTGAAGGCGTTCGACAACGGCGGCACCACCAGCAGCGGCGGCTCGATCCTGGAGCTGTTCGCCGAGGACGCCCAGGTGTACTTCCCGAAGTGGGGCATCGCCGAGGGCCGCGAGCCGATCGGCCGGATGTTCGGCGACGTGGGCAGCGCGCTGAAGTCGATCAAGCACGACTACGCCAACTTCAACTGGATCTTCTCCGGGGGCGACACGATCGTCGCCGAGGGCACCAGTTACGGCGAGCACCAGGACGGGCCGTGGCGGGCCGGCGTGCCCGAGTGGGGCGCCGGGCGCTGGTGCGACGTGTTCGAGATCCGCGACTTCAAGATCCAGCGCTGCTTCATCTACCTGGACCCGGACTACGCGGGCAGCGACACCGACCGCTATCCGTGGCTGGCCAACCGGGCCAGGTAGATCTCAGCTGCTCAGCCGGACCGGCAGCCGGGTGAGCCCGCGGAACAGCGTGCTGTTGCGCCAGGTCAGCTCCTCCGGGGCGCCGGCGAGGGCCAGCCCGGGGAACCGGTCCAGCAGCGCCCGGAACGCGATCTCGCCCTCCAACCTGGCCAGCGGTGCGCCCAGGCAGTGGTGGATGCCGTGCCCGAACGCCAGGTTGCTGGTGTCCCGCTGCACGTCCAGCTGGTCAGGCCGGTCGTACCGCGCCGGGTCCCGGTTGGCCGAGCCCAGCGAGAGCAGCACGATCTCCCCGGCCGGGATCTCGGTGCCGGCGATGGTCACCGGCTCGGCGGTGAAGCGCATGGTGGCCAGGTTGACCGGGCCATCCAGGCGCAGGAACTCCTCCACCGCGCCGGGCACCAGGGACGGGTCGGCGTGCAGTCGGGCCAACTGGTCCGGGTTGCGCAGCAGCGCCAGCATGCCGTTGCCGATCAGGTTCACCGTGGTCTCGTGGCCGGCCACCAGCAGCAGGAACGCCATCGAGACGGCCTCGACCTCGGAGAGCTGGTCGGCGTCCTCCCCGGCGGCCACGATGGCGGAGAGCATGTCCTCGCGCGGCCGGGCCCGCTTGTCCGCGACCAGCGCACTCAGGTACTCGGCCATCGCCATGGCAGCCGAAGCGCGCCGCGGGACCGGTGCGGTGGACAGCATCGTGTTGGACCACGCTCGGAACTCGTTGCGCCGCTCGTCGGGCACCCCGAGGATCTCGCAGATCACCGTCATGGGCAGCGGAAACGCGAAGTCGTCGAACAGGTCGACGGTCTCGCCGGCGGCCAGCCGCACCGACATCGACCCGATGAGCTCCTCGGCGATCGCCTCGATCCGGGGCCGCAGCCGCCCGATGGCCCTGGCGGTAAACCCCCGGCTGACCAGCTTGCGCAGCCGGGTGTGGTCGGGCGGGTCCGAGTTGAGCATGTGTGAGCTGAGCTCCTGGCCGAACTTCATCCGCTCCCGGTGATCATCCATGACCTGGTCGAACACCCGGTGCAGCCCTGCGCTGTCCTTGGCCAGCCGGGGATCGACCAGCGCGGCGCGCACGTCGTCGTACCGGGTGACCAGCCAGACCGGCAACCCCTGCGGCATCATGGCTCTGGTCACCGGGCGCTCCCGGCGCAGCAACTCGTACAGCGCGTGTGGGTCGGCCATGAAGCTGTCGCCGAGCTCGATCATCTGGCCGGCCGGATCCACAGCGGTACTGGTCATCGGTGGAGCGCCTCCTCGGGACTGGCCGGGCTGGGCGTACCCACGGTACGACCAGCCCGGCTCAGCCGGCGACCACATTGTCACCGAGGAGTGCGGCCAACCCGGCCAGTGCCAGCCCGCCGACGGCCGCGAAGAACACGATCGCGGTGGTCCGCAGGCCCAACGAGGCGGAGGCGAAGCCGGCCACCACCGACGGCACGCTCATCGCCAGGTAGGCCACCACATACAGGGCGGCGAGCAGCTCGCCCCGACGCGTCGGCGACGCCAGCGCGCTGACCGCCCGGAAGCCACCGAGGAAGCAGGCGCCCCAGCCGAAGCCCATCACCGCGCCACCGGCGAAGAACCACACCGACGAGGACACCGCCACGCCACGATCATCGCCACGACCCCGACCAGCAGGACCGCCGTGCCGATCAGAATCGCGCGGTGGGTGCTCAGCCGCGCGCAGACCAGCTGTGCAACGGCGCCGGATCCGGCCAGCGTGGCGATGACCAACCCGCCGAGCACATGGCTCTCGCTGTGCAGCAGGCCGACGACGAACGACGGGCCGAGCGAGGCGAACAGCCCAGCAGCACCGGGCGCCCGGCCGATGACGTCCGCCGCCCGCACAACGCGATCGCGGGTTTCTCACATTCCGACCGAGATCGGAATATGCAGGCAGGTGCCCGGTCGGCTGGGGCGCCGACGGGTCAGATGTCCGGGTAGCGGGTGTCCAGGGAGACCTTCTCCCACGCCTCCAGGTCGGCGAGCTGGCCGCGCAGCTTTGCCCGGATCCGGTTCACCGCCTCGGGGCCGAGCGGCAGGCGTAGCGGTGACGACTCGTCCCGGACGGCCAGGATGATCGCCTCGGCGGCCCGCACCGGGTCGTTGGGCTGCACACCGGCCTGGGCGCCGAACCGCTCCCGCAGCGTCCCGGCCGGGGTCTCCCGGTAGTCCTCGATCTGCTCGGCGTACTCCAGGGAGCGGCCATGGAAGTCGGTGCGGAACGGGCCGGGCTCGACGATGGTGACCCGGATGCCCAGCGGTTTGACCTCGCCGGCCAGGGCCTCCGACATGCCTTCCAGGGCGAACTTGGAGGTGGCGTACAGCGCGTGCCCGGGGTTGCCCACCACGCCGCCGACCGAGGACAGCTGCACGATGTGTCCGCGCCGGCGGGCCCGCATGTGCGGCAGCACGGCCCTGGTCACCGCGAGCACGCCGAACACGTTGGTGCCCAGGATCCGCTGGATCTGCTCGTCGGAGAGCTCCTCCAGCGCACCGAGCAGCCCGTGCCCGGCATTGTTGACCAGGACGTCGATGGCGCCGGCGCGCTCGATCGCCTCGGCGACGGTGGCCCGCACCTGCTCGGGGTCGGTGACGTCCAGCGGCAGCCGGATCACGTCGTCCGGGCCAGGGCCGGTGAGGTCTTCGAGGGCGGCGACGTTGCGGGCGGTGGCGACGACCCGGTCGCCGGCGGCGAGCACCTGCTCGGCGAGGGTGCGCCCCAGGCCGGACGAGGCGCCGGTAATGAACCAGACAGCAGTCATAGATCCATCATCTGCTTAGCCTTGCTCAGAAGTCCAAGACCACCTTGTGCGGAAACTCAGCCGCCCGCGCGGGAAGCGTCACATCAGGCTTGACAGGCGCGGTCAGCGCCCGCCTATGGTCATCAGGTGCATCCGGCCGTGTCGTTCTACCGCGCGTACGGATGCCGTTATCGGTTGCACGTCGATCTGCTGCGGGTCACCAGCGCGTCCTGTCGTCCCTGACGTCCGACGCCACCCGTCTGTCCGCCCGCGGCATCGACTCCCGGAGCATCCCCGTGACCCGTCACATCCGGCTGAACGCCTTCGACATGAACTGCGTCGCCCACCAGTCCCCCGGGCTGTGGCGCCACCCCGACGACCAGTCCTGGCGGTACAAGGACCTGTCCTACTGGACCGACCTGGCCCAGCTGCTCGAGCGCGGCCTGTTC
>DATHIT010000849.1:0-8863 GCA_035489915.1 Pseudonocardia sp.
CCCGCGTTGCTTACGGCCGCGACGAGATCCGGCCCGCTGATGTCGGGACCCATGGGCGCCGAGATGATCGGGTACGCAATCCCAAGCAGGTCGCACAGCGGTGTTCTAAGCATTTGTGTAACTCCGTCGATGGTTATGACAGGCATGTGTCTTCTGGCCATCCCGCAACCTCATCCTGAAGTGTGATTGGCTTAGCCCGCGCTCGTATCGGCCTGTGGATAGTCCGAGTGGTTAGTCGTCACCGGCGCGCGGCGAGCCGGACGCCGACCGGCGCCCGCCCGCAGCCAAAGCGGCCGGACGGTGTGACCATAACCTTGCGGCGCACTCTCGGCTGAGAGTTCGCACGCACCGACGGCGCCGGGGCAGGGATGTGGCAGCCGTTCTCCGAGAGCTTCGGCGCGAGCCACGAAGACTGTTGTGGGACAACGAGTCCGATATCGGGTCGACAGCTGTCGCTCACTGGACTTCGAACGGGATGTTGACGAGCAGTGAGGTCCCATCTCCCGGGTGACTCGAGATCTTCATCGTGCCTCCGAGCGCCTCGACGCGGTCGATGAGGCCGGTGAGTCCGGATCCTTTGGCCGAGCTGCTCCGCCGATTCCGTCGTCTCGTATCGACACACGAAGGTTCATACCCTCGACCTCCGCGCAGAGGTTTATCTGCGACGCTCGTGCGTGCTTGGCCGCGTTCGTGAGCGCTTCCGCAACGACGTAATCGGCGGCGAATTCGGCAGACTTCGGCAACCGTCGGTCGACGGTGAGGTCGAGGTCAAGGTCGAGGTCGACGAGGACGGTGGAGCGGCGGGCCAGTGCTGCCAGGCCACGACTAATGTCCTGAGTCGTTGATTCGCGTGCAGCTCGTGGGCGCAGGTTCGATTCGGCCCGCCGAACGTGCGGGGAGGGCGAGGATCCGACAACTTTTTCGCCGTGCACGCACATTCGGCGTGGTGAGGAACGGATTGACCACCACAGAATTGCGCGGCCGCCATCTCAAGAACGCGATCAAAACCTGGCCAGCGTCGGCAACCAACTGCTGCAGAACCATCGACTCGAGACACTAGCCACTCGCCCTGTCCACAGGCGGATACGAGCGCGGGCCAAGCGAATGACTCTGGGATGTAATCGGCGAACGTGCACGACCACCGCCGCCAAGGGCGTCACACCGTGAGCACCTTCCAGCGACCGTCGCTAGCCGACCACACACGTTTTACAGAGGTGATTCGTCATGTCCACCGTTCATCAAGCCACCTGGGAACTTCTTCGCGCACTCGGCGTCCGGAAGGTGTTCGGCAACCCCGGGTCGACCGAGCTGCCGTTCCTCGCCGACTTCCCCGACGACATCGACTACGTCCTCGGGCTGCACGAAGGGGCAGTGGTTGGCATGGCCGACGCCTACGCTCAGTCGACCGGTGAACCTACCCTGGTGAACCTGCACACCGCAGCTGGCCTCGGCAACGCCATGGGCGCCATCATCAATGCCGCCGCCGGGCATAGTCCGCTGGTGATCACGGCCGGGCAGCAGGTGCGGGCGATGCTGACGCTGGAACCACTGCTGGCCAACCCTGATCCGACGGCGCTGCCGAAGCCGGCCGTGAAATGGGCGTTCGAGCCGCCGCGCGCGCAGGACGTGCCCGCCGCGTTGGCTCGAGCGTTCCGCTACGCCGGGCTGCCGCCGGCCGGCCCGGTGTTCGTGTCGCTGCCGATGGACGACTTCGAGCAGCCAGCCGACGAGGGCGGCACGGACCTCCTGGCGGCTCGCCGCGTCACCGGGCGGTCCGTCGCCGCGCGGGCCGAGTTGGACAGGCTGGCACAGCGTCTGGCCGCCGCCCGGAATCCGGTGCTGGTGGTCGGCGCGGGACTGGATGCCGCGCCGGGCGGGTTCGACGCGGCCGTTGCGCTGGCCGAAAGGCAGAGACTGCCGGTGTGGCTCGCGCCGGAGACCGCCCGCGTCGGTTTCCCCACCGACCACCCGTATTTCCGGGGCAGCCTCCCGAGCGCCATCGCCTGGGTGTCCGAGTCGCTCGCCGGCCACGACCTGCTCCTGGTCGTCGGCGCCCCGATCTTCCAGTACTACCCGTACGCTCCGGGCAACTACCTGCCCGCCGGCGCCGAACTGGTAGCCATCACCGACGATCCGGGCGCAGCCGCCCGCGCACCGGTCGGGGACGCACTGGTCGCCGACCCGGGCCTTACCCTGGTGGCCCTCGCCGAACTAGTGCCGCAGACGAACCGGCCCGCCCCCGCACCCCGCGCTCCGTTGAAGATTCCGCCGGCGGCCGACACACTCACTGCGAGCCGGGTCTACGACATCCTCGGCCCGCTGTTCCCGCCCGAGGGCATCGTGGTGACCGAGTCCATGAACGGCGGTGCGGCCATGTGGGATCGGGTGAAGTTCCGGCAATCGGGGTCGTTCTTCTTCTGCGCTGCGGGTGCGCTCGGGTTCGCCCTGCCCGCGGCGATCGGTGCCCAGCTCGCGCAACCCAACCGGCCGGTGCTCGCGGTGACCGGCGACGGTGGCGCACAGTACGGCATCCAAGCCCTCTACACCGCGGCCAGCCGCCGGATGCCGGTCACGTTCCTCATCCTGGTCAATGGCGAATACGGAATCCTCAAGGGCTTCGGCGACTATCTGAGCACCACCGGCGTTCCCGGCCTCGACCTCGACTACCTCAATTACGAGGCGCTGGCCAAGGGCTACGGTATCCGCGCCGTGCGGACCGGGCGCCCCGACGAACTGGCTGTGGCCCTCAAGGAAGCGTTCACCGCGGCGGACGGACCCCACATGATCATCGTCGACGTACAGCCGGGCGTTCAGCTCGAGCACTGATCGGCGAAAATGCGTGCAGGAGCGCGCGTCATCACCTGTGGCGAGCACGAACTTGGGATGGACTTGTCTGGGCGCATCTCAACGGCGCGGATAGGGGCGACGTCGGCTGAAACGGGGTGATACCTGGGTCAACTGCCATGTCGCGACCTACCAAGGGTTGGGTCTGCGCTCTGAAAGAGCGCACTCCCGTGCTGCTGCGTGCTAGTGCGTTGCGGGGTGTCCGAGGGGGTTCACGGGCGCGGAAGCGTGTCGAAGGCGGCTTCGGCGATCGAGCGAAGCGACTGATCGCCAATGCCAGCTTTACCCAATGCTTCGATGCCTCGTAAGACTGCCAGCAGTAGCCTGCCGTGCCGGCGCGCGTCAGCGGCGGGGTCGATGTCGCCGTGTCGCTGGGCCCGTTGGATGCACTCGACCAGAGCCTCTTCGAGGGCTTCGAAGGTCCGGCGGGCACGATCGGCGACCGCCGGGTCCTGCCCCGCCAGCTCGGCGGTGCCATTGGCCAGTAGGCAGCCGAGATGGCCAGTGTCGCGCCCGGTAGCTTCCGCGACAGCCAGGACGTGGGAACGTAAGCGCGAGTGCGCTTTTTCGTCCGGGCCACTTAGCGATCGCCGTGTCGCCTCAGTCACCTCGGTGCAGTACCGGTCGAACACTCGCAAGTAGAGCTGGCGTTTGTCGCCGAAGGCACCATAGAGGCTGCCCTTGCCAAGCCCTGTCGCCGCGGCGACCTCGTCAATGCTGGTTCCGGCGAACCCGGTGGACCAGAACCGGTCCCGAGCGCGCCCCAGCACAGTCGTCTCGTCAAATCCGCGGGGCCTGGCCACGCACATCATCCTATCTAATTATGGACGGATAAGTCGATAATTCTGGAATGGACAAGGCGGGGCCCGGCCCAAGGTGGTGCCTGCCGCGAGGGCAGACCGGCAGGCTGCCACCGCGGTCCGCTCAGGCGGTGTACCCGCCGTTGGAATCGATCACGGCGCCGGTGATGTACGAGGCGGCCGGGCTGGCGAGGAAGGTGATGACCGGCGCGGTCTCGGCCGGGTCACTGATCCGCTGGATGGCCAGGGCCGACACCATGCTCTTGAGGGCCTCCGGGCTCGGAGGCTCCATCTGGGTCTGCATCAGTCCGGCCTGCACCAGGTTGACGGTGATGCCGCGCCGCGCCAAGTCGCGGGCGGCACCTTTGGTGTAGCCGATCAGTCCGGCCTTCGTGGCGGCGTAGTCGGTGAAGCCGGGGTGCCCGGCGCGGGAGCCGATGCCCGAGCCGATGTTGACGATCCGGCCGTTGTCCCGCAGGACCTTCGCCGCCGCGCGGATGATTGCGATGACGCCGGTGTAGTTGGTGGCGTGCATCCGGTCGAGCTCGGCGGTGTCGATGCTGGGATCGTCGATGGTCTTGCCCGACTCCACCCCGATGGCGGCGTTGTTGACCACGATATCCAGGCCGCCGAACCGGGCCACGACGTCATCGATCAACTGCGGGGCCCGTGTCGCGTCTGCCTGGTCAGCCTGGAAAGCCGCCGCCTGCACGCCCTTGTCCTCTAGCTCCTTGACCACCTCGGCAGCCTTCTCGGCAGAGGCGACGTAGGTGATCGCGACGTCCGCGCCCGCGTCGGCCAGGGACCGGGCGGTGGCGGCGCCCAGTCCTCGGGAACCACCCGTGACGAGGGCGACCTTGTTTTGCAGAGACTTTGACATGCGCGTTCCTTCCAACGAGAATTCTTGACCGTGGCGTCCACAATAGCTTTGATGGACCGGCCGGTCAAGAATCCTGTGCTCGCACTTTTGCGTGAGGCAGCAAACTGTGGACGTTGGAGCCGTCCAGCTTGCATGGCGTGACCACCGTCGTCAGCGGCAACTGCGGTGTCGGCTTCGCCCCGGTGCGCCCCGGCAAGGAGCAGTGGCTCATCGAACTGATGGAGGGCGTCGAGGACATCCCTGGGTCTGCGCTGGCCGAAGGCATCACCTGGGAGTGGGAGAGCTTCCCCGAATACCTCGACGCCATCGAGAAGCGCCATCTTGCAGTCGATTTCGGCACTCAGATTGCGCACGGTGCGGTCCGTGGCTACGCGATGGGGGAGCGCGGCGACGAAAACCTGCACCTGCTAGTTCGCGACGACGGTATCGGAGGAGCCGACTTCGACAAAGGGTCCGGACTCCTCGGCCTCAAAGACCGCGTGGAAGCACTCAGCGGCCAGCTGACACTGTCCAGCACCATCGAGAACGGTATGTCACCAACTGCGACCATTCCGCTGCGCGGTCGTTGATTTCGGCCGGCGCGCCACTCGCTGAACGCGTAGCCCGCGACCCCGCCATCGCCAAAGTGCCTGCCACCTCGACGATGTGGCGCATGCTCAAGCGCCGGCTGCTAAGCGATCATGCGTCGACCCGCGCCGTTGCGTAGCCGGTTAATACCTCGCGGCCGTCCTGGTTATGCACCACCACAGCCAGAGACACGACCTGCTTGTCGACGACCACCTCCTGGACCGTGGCGGTCGCGGTCAACCGATCCCCCGGCCACACCTGCGCCACCTCGGCAGGCGTTATGATCGACTGATTCCTTCGAGGGGGCATTGCATGGGTCTTCATTCGCAGGTATCGAGTATCGGGCCCGAGGTATCCGATGGACGAATGCGAACCGCCTGCCGGCCGGTGTGATCTAACGCCGGCGATCGCCGCGGAGCTGGCCGCGGCCGGCCTCGACGATGCCATCGAAGTCGGAGTCGGCGGATTCGGAGCGGTGTATCGGTGCCAACAGCGTTCACTGGAGCGCACCGTCGCGGTCAAGGTACTCACCACAGACCTCGATCCCGACAACGTCGAGCGGTTTCTGCGCGAGCAACGCGCGATGGGAAAGCTGTGCGGGCATCCGAACATCGTCAACATTTTCGACGTCGGCGCCACCACGTCGGGCCGACCCTTCATCGTGATGCAATACCATCCGCAGGGCTCGCTGGGTGCACGGATCCAGTCCGTTGGCCCTCTCACCTGGGTGGAGACACTGCACATCGGGGTGAGGATTGCCGGAGCCCTCGAGACCGCACACCGGCGGGGCACAGTGCACCGTGACATCAAACCAGCGAACATTCTGCTGACCGAGTACGGCGAACCCCAGTTGGCCGACTTCGGCATCGCCCGGATACCCGGCGCGTTCGAAACCGCGACAGGCATCATCACCGGATCGCCTGCGTTCACAGCACCGGAGGTGCTGCTGGGCCGCACCCCGACTCCTGCGTGCGATGTGTACAGCCTGGGCGCGACCCTGTTTTGCGCCCTGACCGGTCACGCCGCCTTCGAACGTCGCAGCGGTGAGCGGGTCGTCGCCCAGTTCCTGAGGGTCGCCGCCCAGCCCAGCACGGTACGGGACCTGGCTGAAATACCCGCCGATGTCAGCGCCGCCATCGACCACGCAATGGCGAGCGATCCCGATGATCGGCCGGCGACGGCCGCAGACTTTGGGAACACGCTGCGACACGTCCAACGTCGGCACGGTCTGACCGTCGACGACATGGACGTGCCCGGCTTCGTCGGCGATGGCGCTGCGCATAGCCCCAGTCCGGTGCAGATTGTGCAGGCCGCGGCCAGCCAGGTCCGCGTCGTCCTGGCAGAGGACGATCTCCTGCTGCGCGAAGGTCTAGCAAGCCTTTTGGAACGCTCGGGCTTCGACGTGGTCGGGCAGGCCGGCGACGGCGGTCAACTCCTCGCCATCGTCCGCGAAACGACGCCCGATTTGGTGGTGACCGATATTCGCATGCCGCCGGCCAATCTCACCGAGGGACTCGATGCGGCCCGCGTCATTCGCGAAGAGTTGCCCCAGACGGCCATCGTCGTGCTCTCGGCGCACGTCGACATCGAGCACGCCATGGAGCTGCTGGCCGGCGGGCGCGGCATCGGCTATCTGCTCAAGAGCCGGGTGACCGACGTCGCCGACTTCATCGAGACGTTGCAGCGCGTCGCCAAGGGCGCCTCGGTCGTGGACCCCGCACTGGTACAGGAGTTGGTGTCGGCGCAGCGGCGCGACGACCCGCTCGCGGTGCTCACGGCGCGCGAACAAGAGGTGCTGGCGTCGATGGCGGAGGGCCGGTCCAATGCAGGTATCGCCCAACGGCTTTGGGTCACCGAAGGAACGGTCGAGAAGCACGTGCGCAGCATCCTGACCAAACTCGACCTGCCCGAAACCGGCAACGACCATCGCCGGGTCCTCGCGGTGATTACCTTCCTGGAGGCGCACTGATACGGGCGGTAACGTCGTGATCACCTCGATGTCGGGTTCGTCAGAGTGTCAGGTGCCGCTACTTCCCGGGCTGGCGCAAGCCGGGCCGTATATGGGAGGGCACCCGTTCCGGCAAGGCGGCCGCCCGCTACGAATGAGGTACTCATCTCGGATCGGCGCCGGCTGGCGAGGACCCCGCGTCGGCAGCTCGTCGGGTCGCGCTGTGGCTCGGCGATTGCTGAACCAGCCTTGAATCTGCGGTCCGCACTTGTCCCACAGCACCGTCCCCACCATCGCGCACCACGGGGGTTCAGGGCCCTCCACCCCATGCCGCAGTTTGGCGACAGTCCGCCAAACGCGAATCGTTAGCCAACTCCCGCGGATGGACGTGCGGTGAGCTAAACCCCGCCGATGGACTGGCTAGCGTCGCCAAGGTGGAACTTCAGTATCGGAATCGGTCGAGCATGCCCACGGGCCCACGATGAATCCAGATTGCCGGTGGCGCGTCAAGCTGCGCGATCTGCGTGCCCTTATCGCTGCCTTGGTGTTGGGTGAAAGCCGGAACGGAGCAGGGGGCGGCGATCTTGGCGCCGCCGCATTCACGCTTTCGAGAGCAGGCGAATTGCGTTGGCAACCAACGGGCCGAGGGTAGCGATGGTGGTCAGCTGCCATCTGTTGCGAGGTGTTGTTGAGCCAGCATCGGGGGACTTGGCAGCGGTTGGAGAAATGCCGCAATGAGTCGTGCGGTGTGGTGTTCTACGACCGCTCGTGGAACAACAGCGCGGCATCGCATAGGGGACATGCGCCGCCGACACACTAACTCCGCGAACTACAGGGTGAGGAGGTTGCCGATGATCGTGTGCGCCAGCCACGACCCGTTCCCGGACTACCTCGACCGCGTCCGCGACATCCTCTACGCCGCTTGCTGAAGTCTAATGAGATTTGCCAACCCGTATAGGGAGGGACCGCGAAGCTGTTCGCCCGTCGCGGTGCCACCGTCGTGGTGACCGGTCGCAACGCCGAACGGCGTTCTCCCGACATGTCGCCCATTCCTTATTTGCGATTCGGCTCGGATCTGTCCGGAACACAAATCAGGTACAGCACCACGGCGAGCGCGATGAGCACCTTTTGCCGCAAACAGAGCGATCCAGAGCGCTCGTTGCCCACGGTCATCGCTCCGTCGGCCAGCGCTGGGGCCGCGTTGCCGTCCGATCGACCGGGATGCCACCAGCGTTCTTCTCGGGCTCTACCATCGTCCGGGCGACAGGTCGGCGCGGGCCGTCACCACGACAATCCGGTTTTGAAACTGCATAGCGGCAGCTGCATAGCGGCGACGTCAACCGGCGTTATCTGACGCGGTGCCTCGCCAGCCCCCAGGTCAGCGTTATGTGGCTCGTGATTTGCGTTTGGCGGACGACACCCACCCTGACGCGGTCGTCGTCGGTGCTTGGCACGCGTGCGGATGCCGCCGTCGCATCATCATCACCGCAGCCGCGTTCCGTCGGAGTGGCGCTGGCCGGAATCGGGGGATGGGTCCTAGCAGGAACGACACGGCCGTGCTGGCAAGCAATGCTCGAGGGACGCACATGTGGCGCGACCCATCAAGGAGACACCGCAAAGATGCAGACGGCTATGAGTGGCGCCAGCTCGGCAGCACAGCCCGATCCGTGGTTCCGCACGCGTTCGCCCGAGCAGGCGATTCACCTTTGCGGGGCTGCCTACTACCCACACCGGCTCCGGTTGCTCGGGCCATCGAAGAGCTTCGGCCTCACCCAGCGGGTCATTAGCGTGGGTCCGCTGACCGTGGGAGAGGTGACCTATGAG
>DATHIT010000850.1:0-2728 GCA_035489915.1 Pseudonocardia sp.
AACCGCTGCCCCACGCCCTGGCGATCAGCCCGCGCAACGACTGGTTGCCCGGGTGCTCCGGCACCCCCACCCGACTCGGGTCGGCGAACGCGCCCGCCCAGAACGTCCGCGAATCCCCCGGCAGAACCACCGCACCGACCAGCACGGTGGCCAGGAACGCGCCGCTGGCCACCGCCGCGGCCCGGAACCGGCGGGTCACCAGCAGGTAGAGCACGAAGAACAGCGGCGTGAGCTTGATGCCCGCCGCGAGGCCGATCAACACACCCTTGGACCGGGCCGAGTCCGGGCGCAGCGCGTCGGCCAACACGAGCACCAACACCAGCAGGTTGATCTGCCCGAACGCGACGGTCTCCAGTATCGGCTCGCACCACAGCAGCAACCCGGTCAACCCCAGGCCGAGCGACACCGGGACACCGCCCGGCCGGCCCGGTCCGATCAGTCCCAGTCCGATCAGGCTCAGCCAGACAACACCGACCAGCAACCCGACACCGACCAACACCGCGACCGCGACGAACACGGCGCCGTGCAGCGGCGCCAGCGGCACGAACAACAGCGCGGCGAACGGCGGGTAGACGAACTCGAACACGCCGCGGGTGGCACCGAGCAACGGGGAGTCGTAGAGCGGGAGGCCGCCGAGCACCCGCTGCCCGCCGACCTGGTAGGCGGTGAGGTCGAACAGCGGCAGGACCCCGCGCGGGTCGAGGATCGCCGCCCGGACGAAGAGCAGGGCGGCCAGCGCACCCGCCGCGGCTACCACCCGGGAGACGCCGCGCGAGGTCAATCCCCGGTCGGACGCGCGAGTCAGCAGTCCGGCCGCACCGGCGGAAGTCATCAACTATGAACAGCCGATCAGAACAGCACGGTGGCGAAGCTGGCGATCTGGCTGAACCCGACCCTGGCGTAGGCGGCGCGGGCCGGGGTGTTGTAGCCGTTGACGTACAGGCTGGCCACCCGGCTCATCGCGATCAGCCGGTCCACCACGGCGGCGGTGCCGGCGGCGCCGAGGCCACAACCCCGGCGGTCCGGCCGGACCCAGACGCCCTGGATCTGCCCGACCCGGGAGGACAGCGCGCCGATCTCCGCCTTGAAGACCACCTCGCCGTCCTCGAACCGGGCGAAGGCCCGGCCGCTGGCGATCTGCTCGGCCACCCGGGCCCGGTAGCCGACCCCGCCGTCGCCGAGCCGGGGATCGACGCCGACCTCCTCGGTGAACATCGCCACCGCCGCCGGCAGGTACCGGTCCAGCTCACCGGGGCGGACCGGCCGCACCAGTGGGTCGGGGGCCAGCGCCGGGCGGGTGGGCAGCACCATCAGCGGCTGGTCGGCGCGCACCTCACGGGCCGGCGACCAGTGCGCGGAGAGCTCCTCCCACAGCGGCAGCACCAGCTCGGCCCGACCGACCATGGACGAGCAGGAGCGGCCCACCCGAAGTGCCCGGTCGGCGAACGCGCGCATGGCCACCCGCTCGCCGCGCAGCGGCACCAGGTTCGCGCCGGCGAAGCAGAGGCCCTCGAGCTTCGAGCCGACGCCCCAGAGCTCCCCGCCCAGCCGCCAGGAATCCACCCCGGCCAACTCGACCCGGGAGGCCACCATGCAGGACGCCACCGGGTCCGCGTCCATCGCGAGCTGCACGCAGCTCCGATCCCGCTCATCGAGCAGGCGCGGACCAGCGACCCTCAGCACGGTTTCTAGATTGCCAGACGGCACCCGCACGTTCATCTGTAAGTCTGCGACCGATCAGGTGACGGTGACCTGGGGGGCGCCGGATGGCGTGCCGGCGTCCTCGAATTCCTCGGCCAGCCGCATGGCTTCCTCGATCAGGGTCTCCACGATCTGGTGCTCAGGCACCGTCTTGATCACTTGGCCCTTGACGAAGATCTGGCCCTTGCCGTTGCCGGAGGCGACGCCGAGGTCGGCCTCCCGCGCCTCGCCGGGCCCGTTCACCACGCACCCCATCACCGCGACCCGCAGCGGCACCTCCATCCCGGTGAGCCCGGCGGTGACCTCGTCGGCCAGCTTGTAGACGTCGACCTGGGCCCGCCCACACGACGGGCAGGACACGATCTCCAGCTTCCTCGGCCGCAGGTTGAGCGACTCCAGGATCTGGTTGCCGACCTTGACCTCTTCCACCGGCGGCGCGGACAGCGACACCCGGATGGTGTCGCCGATACCCCGGGAGAGCAGCGCGCCGAACGCGAGGGCCGACTTGATGGTGCCCTGGAAGGCCGGGCCGGCCTCGGTGACCCCCAGGTGCAGCGGGTAGTCACAGGCCTCGGCGAGCAGCTCGTAGGCCCGCACCATGACCACCGGGTCGTTGTGCTTGACCGAGATCTTCACGTCGTGGAAGTCGTGCTCGGCGAACAGGCTCGCCTCCCACAGCGCCGACTCGACCAGCGCCTCCGGGGTGGCCTTGCCGTACTTCTCCAGCAGGCGCTTGTCCAGCGAGCCGGCGTTGACCCCGATCCGGATCGGCGTGCCGTGGTCCTTGGCGGCCTGCGCGATCTGCTTGACCTGGTCGTCGAACTTGCGGATGTTGCCCGGGTTCACCCGGACGGCGGCGCAGCCCGCCTCGATCGCGGCGAACACATACCTGGGCTGGAAGTGGATATCCGCGATGACCGGGATCTGCGACTTCTTGGCGATCGCCGGCAGAGCCTCGGCGTCGTCCTGGGACGGGCAGGCCACCCGGACGATGTCGCAGCCGGCGGCGGTGAGCTCGGCGATCTGC
>DATHIT010000851.1:0-4824 GCA_035489915.1 Pseudonocardia sp.
GCGTCGGGTGGCAGGTCCGGCGGGTCGAGCAGCCGCGCCCGGCCGTCCGACTCCAGCCGCACGGCCGCCGGGGTGACCTGTCCGTGCCGGTTGCCCTCGGCGTGGCGTACCGCCAGCGCGGCGGCGAGCTGGGCGCCGACCATGGTCGCCTCGGCCGGCTCCAGCTTCCGGTGAGTCAGCAGCTCGCCCAGGCTCTGCCCGCCGTCCGGTGCCGGCGGCGCGGGATGCGCCTCCGCCTCGGCGGCCCTGGGCTCGGGGAACGGGGCGTCGCTCACCCGGTCCGGGTCCGCCCGGTTCCGGGTGATCAGGCCGTTGCGGCCGAAGCGGGTCTCGGCCTCGGTGTCCGGCTCTTCGGCGGCGCGGTGTGCACCGACGGCCCTCAGCCGGCGCGGCGCTGTCGCGCCGAACCTGGTTTGGCCTTCGGTTCCATACCGGCCGAAATCGTCCGATCCGCCCTGCACGAATGCAGTATCGCCAGGGACAGGCCTGTTATGACAGAGGCAGCGGGGACTCGTGGGGAATTTGTTATCGCCCATTTGGGGCGTCCCCCGTCTAGAGCAGCCGCTCGCCGACGGTCACGCCTCGCTCGGCAGCAGCCTCGACCGCTGGCCGCAACCACAACCACCGATCTTGTCCTCTGCCGTGAAGTAACGACCGGCCACCGCAAGGGGGGTGCGCGGAGGTGTCACGAGTTGGTTACGGTCTGCGGTGGCTGGTCGGCATCCCGTCGACTGGTGCGCCTGGCCGGTTCGTCATACCCCGCCCACCGGCTTTCCCCCAGGCGCTCCGACAGCAGTTGTGGGGCGGGCGTACGGCCGTACCTCTTTGGCGATGGCCGCTGCGCTGACGCGGAGGTACGACCAATGGGCGCCCATAGCGCGCGGCATCGTGCTGCCCCGGGAACCACCGGGGGAGATCAACATCGGACGGTTCATGAACTGATCGCCATGGCCGCTCAGGCCCAACCGCCCACCCCGCCGCCCGCCCGTGCCGTGCACGCTCCCCCCGCCACACGCCACCTGACGCCGCTCCCCGCCCCGGGGTCGGTACCGCCGCGCCAAGCCGAGGGCCGCGTTCCGCCGCCCCGCTCACCGCGCGCGGTACCGCCCCGGGTCAAACACGGCGTGCCGTCGCCGCGCGGCCCCCGGTCGGCGTTTGCCGTGGTCGCGGCGTCCGCGGTGGGCGCCGGGACGGCGGCGGTCAGCATGTCCGGCGCGTTCGCCGCCGTGTCGCCCGCGCCGGCCAGGGAGCTGAGCGACACCCAGTCGTTCGCCCGGGCGGCGGTGCAACCGGTCGACCTGGCCGCGACCAGCGGCGGGGTCGCCACCGCGTCCGCCGCGTCCGCCGCGCCGGCCACGTTCGCCGCGCTGCCCGCCACCGCTACCGCGCCGGCCGCCGCCGTGATGGCCGCCGACCTGCACCAGACCGACGCCCAGCAGATCGCCGACCTGTCCAGAGCGGTGAACCGGGCGCAGGCCGCCGTGTCCAAAACGGTCTCCGCGGTCGCTCGCGGCGGTGTCGCGCCGCTGTTCGACGCCAGCCCTATCGCGTCGAAGGCGCTCACCAGGGCGATGGGCAAGATGGGCGTGCCCTACGTGTGGGGGGCGGTCGGGCCCAACGCGTTCGACTGCTCCGGGCTGGTGATGTGGGCCTACAAGCAGCAGGGCATCAACCTGCCGCGCACCTCGGCGGCCCAGTCGAAGGTCGGCACCCCGGTCACCCGCAGCCAGCTGCGGCCCGGCGACCTGGTGTTCTTCTACAGCCCGGTCAGCCATGTGGGGATCTACGTGGGCAACAACAAGATCTTGAACGCGTCCGAGTCCGGCAAGCCGGTCAAGATCTCCAACATGGCCAACATGCCGTTCCACAACGCCCGCCGGATCACCTGAGCAGAGCCTCGGGGACCAGGGCGCCAGATCACCGGCGCTGGGGCGGGCCCGTAGATTCGGGGCATGGTTCGGACGATCAGGTTTCACCAGGTCGGCGGCCCGGAAGTACTCCGCCACGAGGACCTGCCGGTGCGCCAGCCCGGTCCCGGCGAGGTGCGGATCCGGGTGGATGCGATCGGGCTCAACCGCTCGGAGGTCTACTTCCGCCGGGGCACGTACCTGGACCAGCCGGTACTCCCGGCCGGGCTGGGCACCGAGGCCGCCGGCGAGGTGCTCGAGGTCGGGCCCGAGGTGCCCCGCTGGGCGCCCGGTGACGCGGTCAGCGTGGTGCCGGCGTTCTCCCAGAACGACTATCCGGTCTACGCCGAGGAAGCCGTGGTGCCGGCCGCCGCGCTGGTCTCCCGGCCACCCGGCATGGACGCGGTGACCGGCGCGGCGATCTGGATGCCGTATCTGACCGTCTACGGGATGGTGGCCGAGGTGGTCCGGGTGCGGCCCGGCGACCACGTGCTGATCACCGCCGCCAGCAACAGCATCGGGATGGCCGCGCTGCAGGTGGTCCGCCAACTCGGCGCGGTGCCCATCGCCACCACCCCATCCGAAGGTCAGCGGGACGCGCTGCGGGCGGCCGGCGCGGCCGAGGTCCTGGTCACCGCCGAGCTGGACGACCTGGCTGGGGCGATCCGGGCGGCCACCGATGGGCGCGGCGCCAACCTGGTGCTGGACGCGGTCGGTGGGCCCTGGGTCGAGCAGCTGGTGCGCGGTTGCGCGGCGGGGGCCACGGTGATCGTGCACGGCGGGCTGTCCGGGCAGGCCACCCCGCTGCCGGCCGGCCGATACGCCCCGGTCTGGCTGCGCCGCTACACGGTCTTCGAGATCACCGGCGATCCGGCCGCGCTGCGCCGGGGTGAGCACTTCGTCCGCGCCGGCCTGGCCACCGGCGCGTTCGCCCCGATCGTCGACCGGGTGTTCGACTTCGACGACGTGGCCGCCGCGCACCGCTACGTCGACTCCGACGACCGGGCGCCCGGCAAGCCCGTCCTCCGAGTCCGCTAGCGCGGGCCGGGGTCGGCTCCGGCCGGGCGCAAGTTCGAGGCGGCCCTCGTTGCCCAACTACACACCCCGCAGGTCCACGACGCCGTCAACCTGCCCACCGTGCAGCTTGGTAACAGCACGCCCGTGGCGCACTCCGCCGCCGGGGGCCGGCGTGGAGGTGCCCAGCCGCGGCGGCGCGGAGTGTCAATGGCTGGCGCAGATCGGCCGCGGCTGGCGCAGAGGCTGCAGGGCCCGCGCGGGCGGTACTGGGTCTGCGTGGGCCTGCCGGCGAGTGGCGCGGGGCAATGCCAGCGGGACGGGGTCCGCGCCAGCGGTACAGGGTCCGCGCCAGCGGTACAGGGTCCGGCCCAGCGGGACGGGTCCGGCCCAGCCACACGGGTCTGCCCCGGAGCACAGGGTCTGCGCCAGCAGCACGGGCTTTGCGCCAGGTCGCCGCCGCCCGTGGCGGCACAGACCGGCCGCGGCCGGTGCAGAGCCTGCGGGGTCTGCGCCAGCGACACTGAGTCTGCGCGAGCGGTGCGCGAGTCGCACCGGGTCTGCGCGAGCCGCACGGGGCCTGTGCGAGCCGCACGGGGCTGTGCGAACGGCGACTTCGGGTCACGTTCCGGGGGCGGGCAACCTGCCTGATGTGCAGCTCAGTGACAACCCGCCTCGCCGAGCCCGCAGCGGTGAGGACCGCGGCGGTGAGGGCCGCGGCTGCGGGGCCCGTCCTCCGAGTCCGCTAGCGCGGGCCGGGGTCGAAGTGGACTACGTGCTGGTCGTGCTTCGGGAGGTAACCGAGCTGCTGGTAGATCTTGTTGGAGGTGGGGTTGGCCAGGTCGGTGAACAGCACCACGGCCGAGGCGCCGGCCCGCTGCGCGGCCTGGGTGCACGCGGCGGTCAGCGCGGCGGCGTAGCCCCGCCGCCGGCGGGCCGGTGGGGTGTACACCGGTCCGATTCGGGCCACCTCGGCCACCACCCGGGTGCGGGCGGCCAGCGAGACGGGCGCCCCGGCGGGGTTGCGCCACAGCCAGATCAACCGCTGCTCGATGCCTTCCCTGGCGATCGGTTCGACGTCCACCGGGACCGCCCCGGCCTCCCGCTGGAACGCGGCGTACCAGTTCGCCACCAGGACCAGGTCGGCTGGCTCGGCGAGGTGTGCCTCCCCGGGGGGCGGCGGGGTCGGGGGCCGCAACGTGCCGAGCTGGTAGAGCCGCTGGCGCATCGCGGGAGCCACGCCCGCGCCGCCGGGAGCCGCGCCCGCGCGGCTGGTCCACAGCTCGGCGAAGCGATCCACGGTCCCCGCCTCGCCCACCACTCCCGGCACGCTCACCGACGCTGCCCGCAGCGCATCGATCAGCTCAGGCATGGTCGGCTCCGGCACCTCGGCGAGCAGCAACTCGTACGGTGGCGTGCGAAACACCGCGCCGAGAATCTGGGCGGGGTCGAGCTGGGTGTCCTCGTACCAGCCGAACAGCATGTCCGCGTCCGACCACCGCCGGCCGGCCAACACGTTGTCGATCACGGTCAACGCGATCGTGTGCGCGGCCGGGTCCGCCGCGAGCAGGTCCCAGACCCGCGCGGCGTAGGTCCGTACGTCAGCGTTGAACCGCCACGGCACGCGTTCACCTTGGACCACGTGTGGATCAAGGCGGCAGGGGATAGCGGCCCGGCGGTCGGTTGGACGGGCCGGGCGGTCACCGGATCAGCTAGGTGGGCCGGCGACCAACTCGACGGTGGCTGACTGCCGTTGCCCGACGCTGTCGATCCACTGCACCGCCACCTGGTCGCCCGGCTTGTAGCGGCCGATCAGGTTGGTCAGCGTGGTGGCCGAGTCGACGGTCGACCCGTCCAGCCCGACGATCACGTCACCCTGGTCCAAGCCGGCCTGCTCGGCCGG